>JAPPQC010000015.1 GCA_028817225.1 Gammaproteobacteria bacterium
TATATTCTGATAGTGCTTTTTGTCGCGGCGGTGATGCTCACCATCTTTTCCGGTCTGATTGCCGACTGGCTGATGGCGCGTGAAGAACGGAAAAAGAAAGCCGCCGCCGAGGCCGAGGCCAAATCAGGCTGAGCGGCGGGCGGGTGTTGTCGCGCATTCGCGCCATTCATGACGACCGCGCCGCCTCCATGCTACAATCGGCGGCATGACCAAGCAGGAAAAAATCCGCAAGATGCTGGAAATGCAGAAGCGGTTCATGGAAAAAGAGCAAAGCGACGGCGTCTCGATGAAGGAGTACCTGTCGCCGTCCGAAGGCTCGCCCCTCGACAACTACCGCGAGGAGTATGCGAAACTCGCGATGGAGATTGTGGACGAGGCCCACGGCGAAGTGGGCTCGAAGCGCTGACCCGCAGGCGCGCGCACGCCGCATGAACGCGCACATCGCATCCGCGCACACCGCACCAAAGTGACGCGCCTGAAAGTGACGGCGGGCGACCTGACCCGCGAACTCGAAGTGCCCGACGAATTGCTGGCCGAGGCCGAGGATTTCTTCGCCCGCCTCGACGCCGACATGGACCGCGGCTGGCAGATGAGCAGGCGCTGGGTGGACAATCCGGACGCGACGCAGCGCTGCCAGATACTCGCCGACCGCATCCTGACCGCCTGGCACAACAAAAACCCGCAGATGGCCGGCCTCGCCGCCGCCTACATCCTGAAACGCCTGCCCGGCATTCGCCATGTAACGATAGACATCACCGGCGACATGACCCAAACCCGCTTTGAACACGCCGACGGCGAGGCATGAGAGTGCTATTGGGCAACACCACACCACTGCTTTATGGAGAACGATATGACCAAGCATTTTGACATCAAGAACTTCACGAATTTAGGAGCTCTTGATGGACAATACCAGACGCAGTTGAACCGTTTGAAATCAAAAGGTTTTGAGACATCAAACATCGAGGACACTGTAAATAAAGCATCTTCGAATTTGTCCAGCGACAACCCCGCACCTTTCGTTATATATGGCGAACCGCAAAGCGGAAAAACCGAGATGATGATTTGCTTGTCAGCCAGATTGACTGATGATGGTCATAAATTTATTGTTCTTTTGCTAAATGACAGCGTGGATTTGCTTGACCAAAATCTTGGCAGATTTCAGTCAAGTGGCCTCGCACCATCTCCTAAAAATTTCACTGAGATACTTGATCCAGACTATGACTTGAAAAACTCATCCCATATTGTGTTTTGCAAGAAGAATGCGAGAGACTTGGAGAAGTTGATTGACAAGTTCGACAATCTCGGCCAAGTGATAATTATTGACGATGAGGCTGATTACGCATCACCTAATGCCAAAATTAATGCAGATGCCCAAACAAAAATTAATGAACTCATCGAAAAACTTAAGGGCTCCGATGGTCTTTACGTCGGCGTGACAGCCACCCCTGCCAGATTAGATGTGAACAATACTTTTGGGAACATTGCGACAAAGTGGATTGAGTTTAAACCTCATACGAAATATACAGGGCAAAAGGATTTTTTCCCTATTGAAGATGACTGTGCTTACTCACTCCGTTTGCTGCCCATTGATGGCGATAATCCTGAGTATGTGAGGAAAGCATTTTTTAGATACTTAGTCGCCAGTGCTTGTTTAAACCACAAGCAAGCTACTGTTGATTATATAAATTACTCCATGCTTGTTCATACCAGTGGCAAGATAGATGACCATCAGCAGGATTTCAAGAATCTGCAAAAGATCATCCAGATTTTGTGTGACGAAAATAATAGAAAGTATGCGCGTTATGCTGAAGAAATTTGGACGCAAGCCGGCAAACGTTACCCAAATGCCAATCCAGACGATTTGACTCGATTTATAATTCGTAATATTTCACAACATAAATTGATAGTTCTAAACTCTAAAAGGGACGTTACCGTAAACGGTGAAAGCGCGAGTAATCCAAAATCCCTGTTCACTGTCGTTATTGGCGGAAATATTGTTTCCCGAGGGGTTACATTCAACAATCTTTTGTCCATGTATTTTACACGCGATGTGAAAAATAAAATCCAGCAAGATACTTATATCCAGCGTGCCAGAATGTTTGGGGTAAGAGGAAAGTATTTAGAACATTTTGAATTGTCTATTCCTGAAGATTTATACAATGATTGGCACCGGTGCTTTGTGTATCACAAGCTGTCACTTGATAGTGCAAGAAACGAGAATGCCCCCATCTGGATTACCGATAAAAGAGTAGCAGCCGTCGCGCCTTCAAGCATAGACAAATCCAATGTTTTTCAAACGAATAAAGGTGAGATGTCGTTTGAGCTGTTTGATTATTCTGAAGCAAAAGTTGAAGAAAAGTTGGAAGGAGTTTCGGAAAAGAAGCTGACAAATATTGCAGTTTTGGAAAAGTTCGCTGACTATCTCGGAGAGGAAAGTTTCCCGCAACATTTGCTGAATTTTATAAAGCACTTTGACGGAGGGAGCGCAGGAATAGCCATCTACCCTTCCCATAATATCGCCGATGATAAAGAAGACTCCTCCAGAGGAGATGACTTTTCAAAGGTGTTTCGCTCAAGAGGTTTTTGGGGTCAGTTCAACAGAGATAAGATGGGAGGTGCAGTCCATCATTTCAAGATATTCTACAATAGCGACAACAAGGCCCGACTTTTCTATCGCTATGATTGTGACGACATAAAATCCCTTAGATTTATTGAAAATCGCAAGCACAGGTGATTATACAATGTCAAAAGATTACGAGAGATATCACGGAATTGTTATAAGGTCCTTGGTTACGCATTTACCCGAGGGTGTGCATATTCAATGCAAGGATATACATGGAATAGCCAATTGTTTCCAAATCAACCAAAACACTGGTTTGCTCATCAAACACTCGTCCAGCCGTCGTTCTCCCTGGGTATTCTCATTTACAGGGGACAATTTGGCCGAACTGGAACTTCTGTCTGGTGAGTCCCCAAAAGCGACATTTGTCGCTTTAGTCTGTGGTTGGGACGGATTTTTAATCCTGAGTGAAGCCGAGTTGAAAGATTTAGCCGACAGGAAAAATGTCGAGAGTTCCCTTTCAATACATGTCAAGCGTGGCAAACACAAAATGTACTCAGTCGGCGGTCGAAAAAAGCTTAAGCGGCAAAAACAAAAGGGGTTTTCTCAGGATTTCTTTCAGTGTTTGGAAAACTGAAGAACTATCTCTGTTTTCATCCTGTTGCCAATCTTGTTATCCGGACTGATGGGCAAATATCGGGCACCATTCACTATTCTCCTTGATTTCCTTTCTTCTAATTTCAAGCCATATTTTTTAGCGAACAAACACAAAATTTTATCGTTATAAATTTTTGTTCCACGCTGCATTGAATTGCCAACTACAAAAATGAGCTTTCCGGTTTCCGCAAGATGGCCGGAAAGTTTTCCCAGCAATCGGTCACAATCATCAATGTAGCGAAACAGGAACCTTTTTATACGCGGGCTAACTGCCTTACCTTTGCATACAGCCCTGGATATTTCCTGAATTTCAGGATTTTCCATGAGTTCTGTAATCCCTTTCTCAGACCCAATTGACTTTTGCCTGACACGCCTTAGCTCGGGAATCGTATATCCCATCCATACAAGCGAGAATTTATGCCCTCGCATATAATCAATAGCATTCAAATAAGGGGGGCTGGTAATTATCGCGTCAAATTTCTCATTGGTTTTGATTGCCCTGCAATCTTTATTTGTAACAGAGGCGTCTGCTTTAGCCGGATCTCTTTCAATAATTTGTATCAACTGTTCGACAGAATTAAAAAATTCCAGAATAGTGTCAAAATCATTTTCTACTTTCTTTTTGTGAGGCCTGCTGTGTGAAACATCCCAAGCCAGGGACGCACCTCTAAACTTCGTTACAATAATCCTGCTCAACGCAATATGAAAAAAGTCAAGAGTTCTGCCTTTGGGAACAAGCTTCTCAATAACAATAGACAACCTGTTAAGGTCTTCCCTTTGACTTCGCGCAAACCAGTATTCCACAAAATTTTGTGTTTCCGGGCATTTGGCGAAACGACATCTCCTTTTTCTCCTCTTTTCCACTTCTGACTTTATTTGCAAAGCTTTTTCCCTTAGTTTTTTCGTATCAAATCTGCTGCACCAAATTCGGGACATCTTGACGGCAAGCGGATCAATATCCCAACCAAAGACTTTATGTCCGGCATCAATGCCGTGCCTCAAGGTTGTCCCTGACCCGCACATCGGATCAAGTATTTTCGAGCCATCCGGAAGCCGGCTGATTTTCATCTTGGCAAGCTCGGGTGCCATACGAGCCGGAAAAGGATGCATATTCATTCGTCTCATTTCTTTCAACTCCTTGTTGCTGTCAGAACGCTATCAAAATAATCGGCTATGCCTGTCCATTTTCAATTCATTGCATATCGGAGACAGGCTGGCGCGAACGGTGTTTGGTGTTTCTTGATTATTGTAACGCGCCGTTCCCATATCTCCACCAATTAATGTTCAGCGCGCCAGCAAACGCGATCGCAGTTCCGTCCAGACGGTGGAAAGCGGCGGGCGTTGTATCGGGCGGCGGCGCACCGGCGACGCCGGCAGCAGGCCGCCGCCTTCACGCTCGCCTTCGCGCTCGGCGACGCGGAAGCGGAACGAATAGACGCCGCCGGTGCCCATGCGCAGGTCAATCCAGTCCACGCCGTCGTCGCGCTCCTCGTAGAAATAATAGCCGTGCGAGAAATCAATCAGCCGCGCCAGTCCGGGGCTGTCGGCGGCGAGCGCGTCGAGTGACGCGCGTTCGGGGTGCGCCGGCGTCTTCTCAAGCACCGGCGGCGCGCCCGGCGACAGCACCGAATACCAGCCCTGCCAATGGCCGTCGTCGGTGACGGCCAGCGCCCGCCACAGCACGATGTTGAACGGCATGTTCATCGTCTTGATGCCGCGGTGCTCAACGCCGCGCGCGGCGAGCGCGTCGGCGAACACCTGCCCGGCGTGCACCTTCAGCGCCAGCCCCGCAACCAGATAAGCGGTGCTGAGCGCCAGCGCCGCGCGCGTCGCGCGCCGCCGCGTGCCGGGCGCGCGGCGCACCATCAGCATCCAGGCAATCGCGGCCAGCAGCGGCAGCGTGTAGAACGGATCAATGATGAACAGACTCGACAGCGCGAACGGGTGGTCGCTCAGCGGGTACAGAATCTGCGTGCCGTACACGGTGCACAAGTCCACGACGATGTGCGTCACGAAACACCACAGCAGCAGATGCAGCCACTGCCTGCGCGCCAGCCCCGCGCGCGGCAGAAAACGCGCGCAAAACGCTGCCAGCAGCCACGCCGCGAACGGCGCCGCGACCAGCGAATGAGTCAGCGCGCGGTGCCCGGTGAAGCGCTCGACATCGCCGGCAAAGAACGACGCCAGCAAATCAAGATCCGGCAGCGTGCCGGCGACAGCGCCCAGCAGCAGCGCGCGATTGCCGATGCGCCGCCCGGCAACCGCCTCGCCGACGACCGCGCCCAGCGCCGCCTGCGTTACCGAGTCCATCTCAGGCGTCCACCCTGCCGACAATCGCACTCAACATCGTCTGCGTTACCGGGTTCATCTCAGGCAACCGCCTCGCCGACGACCGCGCCCAGCGCTGCCTGCGTTACCGAATCCATCTCAAGCGTCCGCCGCCGGCCCCGGGTACACAACCGGCTCCGGGTCAATGCTGCGCCACAGATACCAGGTCGCGACGGTGCGCCACGGCTCCCAGCGCGCGGCAATCGTCCGCAGGCGCGCGTCGGCCAGCCGGCGCCCGCCGTTGTACTGTTGCTCCATCGCGTTGACAAGGCCGAGGTCGCCGAGCGGCAGCACATCCGGATGCTTCAGGTAGAAAATCGCGAACATCTCGAAAGTCCACGGGCCGATGCCGGTGATGGACAGCAGCGCGGCGCGCGTCTCGTCCAACGGCCTTCGCCAGTAGCGCGGCGTGACGCGGCGGTGGACGAAAAACTGCGCGATGTTTTTCAGGCAGCGCGCCTTGTTCTGCGACAGGCCGCAGCGGCGCAGCGTGCCGAGATGGCAGCGGTGTATCCGGTGCGGCATCATCTCGTCGCCGAAATGCGCCAGCAGGTTGCGCCACACGCTGTCGGCGGCCTGCAATGAAATCTGCTGGCCGACGACCGCGCGGCACAGGGTCTCGAACGCATCGCCGCCGCCGCGCAGAACGCTGCCGCGAAACTCGCGCACCAGCCGCGCCATCACCGGGTCGCGCCGCGACAACTCGGCGCACGCGCGCGTCCAGTACGCCGGGCGCCTGCCGCTGCCGCGCCGCTCAGGCACGGGCGGCCCCGGCGCCGTCGGCGCGGCGTGATTGCAGGTTCCAGAACATGCGGTAGAGGCCGCCTTCGGCCAGCAGTTGCTCGTGCGTGCCCTGGCCGACGATGCGCCCGCGGTCCATGACCAGAATGTGGCCGATGTGGACGACGGTGGACAGCCGGTGCGCGATGACCAGCGTTGTGATGCCCGCCGACGCCCGTTCCAGCGCCTTCAATATCGCCTTCTCCGAGCGCGAGTCAAGGCTTGAGGTGGCCTCGTCAAACACCAGGATGGACGGCTTTTTCAGCACCGCGCGCGCAATCGAGACCTTCTGCTTCTCGCCGCCGGACAACTTCAGGCCGCGCTCGCCGACCAGCGTGTCCCAGCCGTCGGGCAGGCGCGCGATGAAATCGCCGAGGTCGGCGGCGCGCGCCGCCGCCAGCACCTCCTCGCGCGATGCGCCGGGCCTGCCGTAGAGTATGTTGTCGTAAATCGTGCGGTTGAACAGCACCGTGTCCTGCGGCACGATGCCGATGCGTTGGCGCAGGCTGTGCTGGGTGCAGTCGCGCACATCCAGCCCGCCGACGCGGACGGCGCCGCGCTGCACATCGTAGAAGCGGAACAGCAGCCTCGCCAGCGTGGACTTGCCGGAACCGGACGGGCCGACGATGGCGACCTTGCCGCCGGCGGGCACCGAAAAATCCGCGCGCTCGATGATCTCGCGCCCGGCGCGGTAATGAAAGCCGACATTGTCAAACACGACATCGCACGCGCCTTCGGGCAGTTCAACGGCGCCGTCGCGGTCGCGCACCTCGCGCGGCTGGTCGAGCAGGCGGAAGATCAAATCCATGTCGGCCAGCGCGTAGCGCACCGCGCGATAGACGACGCCGAGCATGCCGAGCGGCAGGAACAGTTGCAGCATCATCGTGTTGACCAGTATCAAGTCGCCCAAAGTCATGTCGCCGGCGATGACGCCGGTGGCGGCGAAGAACATCACCGCGGTCAAACCGGCGGCGATGATCAAACCCTGGCCGAAGTTCAGCGCCGACATCGTCGTCTGGCTCATGACCGCGGCCTGCTCCCATTCCTTCAGCAGGCCGCCGTAGCGCCGGCATTCCGCCTCCTCGCTGTTGAAATACTTGACGGTCTCGTAGTTGATGACGCTGTCCACCGCCAACTGGTTGGCCTGCGAATCAAGTTCGTTCATGCGGTAGCGAAAACGCACGCGCCAGTTCGTGAACAGCACCGTGAAGACGACATAGACGGCGACCGTCGAGAACACCGCGGCGCCGAAATGCGCCGGGTAAAGCCCGAACAAATACAACGCGACCAGCGCGAATTCCGCCGTCACCGGCAGGATGTGAAACGCGAGGTAGTTGAGTATCGTCGAGACGCTCTGCGTGCCGCGCTCCAGGTCCCTGAACACGGCGCCGGTCTCGCGCTCCAGGTGAAACCGCAGCGACAATTGGTGCAGGTGCGACAGCACCCGCAGCGACAGCCGCCGCATCGCGCGGTAGCGCACGCGCGCGAACACGGCGTCGCGCAGTTCGTTGAACAGCGCGCTGACCAGGCGCAAACCGCCGTAGGCGGCGAGAAACACCAACGGCAGCGCCAGCGCCCGCCCGCGCTCGGTGTCGAGCGCGTCCACGATTTCCTTCAGTACCAGCGGCACGCCGATGACCGCGAGTTTGGCGACCACCAGGCAGGTGAGCGCGAACACCACGCGCCCGCGGTATTCCCACAGGTACGGCAGTATCCGCCGCAGGTTGCGCCAGTCGGCGCGTTCGCCGTGCGGGCGGCGCGTGCGCCGCACCAGCGCCGACATCACGCGCGCCGAGTTGGCCATGCTGCGGATGCCGTCCATCACCGTCAGCGCTCGCGCTCGACGACGAAACCGGCCAGCGCCTCAAGCGCCGCCTTGCCCGGCGAGGCCGCCAACGGCGCCAGGCATTCGCGGGCGCGGGCGGCGTAGTGGCGCGCGCGCTCGCGCGTGTAGTCGAGCGAACCGGCGGCCTCAAACACCGCCAGCGCCGCGTCGAGGCCGTCGTCGCCGCCGAAGGCGCCGCGCAGCGCGTCGGCGTCGCGCGGCCCGCAATGCGCGAGCGCGTGAATGAAGGGCAGCGTCGGCTTGCCCTCGCGCAGGTCCTGGCCGCGGGTCTTGCCGGTGCCGGCGCCGGTGTAGTCGAGCAGGTCGTCCACCAGTTGAAACGCAAGCCCGGTGTTAAGCCCGTAGCCGGCGGCGCATTCCAGCACCTCGCCGCCGGCGCCGGCGACCATCGCGCCGCCGCGGCAGGCGACCTCGAACAGCGCCGCGGTCTTGCACTCGATGACGCGCAGGTATTCGTCCTCGCCGGTGTCGGCGCGGCGCAGGTTGACCAGTTGCCGCACCTCGCCCTCGGCGATGACATTGGTCGCGCGCGACAGCGCCGCAGGCAGGCCGGCGTGGCCGATTTCGCAGATCATCTGAAACGCGCGCGAATAAAGAAAGTCGCCGACCAGCACGCTGGCGGCGTTGCCCCAGATGTCGCGCGCCGTCCGCCTGCCGCGGCGCAGCGCCGAGTCGTCCACGACATCGTCGTGCAGCAGCGTCGCGCTGTGGATGAACTCGATGCCCGCCGCCAGTTCCAGGTGGCCGCGGCGCACGCCGCCGCCGACCAGCGCCGACAGCAGCACCAGCACCGGGCGCAGGCGCTTGCCGCCGCCGGTGACATGGCCGCCCAATTCCCCGACCAGCGGCAGGCCGGAATGCAGGCGGCGCTCTATCAGCGCGTCCACCTGCGCCAGTTCGCCGCTGATTTGTGATGTAATTTCAGTGATTTGCGTTTCCATGGTTTTTCCGCCGGGGGCTTGAATCTGCCGCCCGGATGGATATAATCGGCGGTTCATCCACCAACCCTATGATAACAAGGAGGAGAAACCCAATGGCAGAACAAGGACAAACACAGGAACAGCAACAGGCGGAATTTCCGAAGATAGATTTCGACCAGTTGCCCGACATGCGCGAGACCATCTCGGGCATCATCGGCCTGCTGTGCTATTCAGACACCGATCTTCGCGCAATGCTGCTGAACGACGGGCTGAACAAGCAAAACCTGACAGTCGTCACCGACAAGATACGCGCGTTCTACAGCCAAATTGGCAAGGAAGCGCCGGACCTGTCGTGGATGGAGGGCACCAAGTTCAACATCCACAAGAACGACGACAACACCTACGTCATTCCGCTGCCGCACACCGAGTGAGGACGCGGGAGCATCCCTGATGATTTACGCGGTCATCGCCACCGGCGGCAGACAATACAAGGTGTCGCCGGGGGATGTCATTCGTGTCGGGAAACTCGGCACGGAGGAAGGCAAGGCGGTTGTTTTCGACAAGGTGCTGCTGGTGAACAACGACGGCAACCTCGACATCGGCGCGCCCTACCTTGAGAACAGCGCCGTCGCCGGGAAAGTCGTGCGCCATGGCCGCGACGAAAAAATCCGCGTCATCCGGTTCAAGCGGCGCAAACGCCATTTGCGCCGCCTTGGGCACCGCCAGCCGTTCACCGCGGTTGAAATCACCGGCATCAACCCGTAAGGACTTGCGGGGGAGAACGGCATGGCGCACAAGAAAGCGGGCGGCAGCACGCGCAACGGCAGGGATTCCGAATCGAAACGCCTCGGCGTCAAGAAATTCGGCGGCGAGACGGTGCGGGCCGGCAACATCCTCGTGCGCCAGCGCGGCACCCACTTCCACGCCGGCGCCAATGTCGGCTGCGGGCGCGACCACACGCTGTTCGCGCTGACGGCGGGCGCCGTCGTGTTCGCGCGCAAAGGCGCGCGGCGCAGGCGCACCGTCAGCGTCGTCCCCGCCTGACGGCGGCCCTTCCCCGCCGGCAGCGCCCGGCCATCGTCCGCCACCGGCGGCGCACACAGCGGCGCACGGCACATCATGAAATTCGTTGACGAGACTGAAATCACCATCATGGCCGGTGACGGCGGCGGCGGCTGCGTCAGTTTTCACCGCGCGCGTTCGCTGCCGCACGGCGGCCCCGACGGCGGCGACGGCGGCGACGGCGGCGGCGTCTGGCTGACGGGCGACGAAAACCTCAACACGCTGGTGGACTTCCGCAACCGCCGCCTGTTCCGCGCCGGCAACGGGCGCCCGGGGCGCGGCGGCAACCGCACCGGCGCCAATGGCGAAGACCTGCTGCTGCGCGTGCCGCCCGGCACCGCCGTGCACAACACCGAAACCGCCGAGTTGATTGGCGACATCACGCAGCCCGGCCGGCGCCTGCTGGTCGCCAAAGGCGGCGCCCGCGGCCTCGGCAACACCCGCTTCAAGTCCTCGACCAACCAGGCGCCGCGGCGCTCGACGCCGGGCGGCAAGGGCGAGTGCCGCACGCTGCGGCTGGAGTTGAAACTGCTGGCCGATGTCGGCCTGGTGGGGCCGCCCAATGTCGGCAAATCCACGCTGGTGGCGGCGGTCAGCGCGGCGCACCCGAAAATCGCCGACTACCCGTTCACAACGCTTTATCCGGTGCTCGGCGTCGTCAAGACCGGCGACTACGACAGTTTTGTCATCGCCGACATTCCCGGCCTGATTGAGGGCGCCGCCGACGGCGTCGGCCTCGGCACGCAGTTTCTGAAACACTTGCAGCGAACGCGCCTGCTGCTGCATCTGGTGGACATCGGCGGCGGTGAACCGGCGGCGGCGGGCAAACGCCTGGTGCGCTCGCTGGAAAAGGAGATGGAACGCTTTGACGCCGCGCTGATTGGCAAGGAGCGCTGGCTGGTCTGCACCCGCGCCGACACGGCGACGCCCGCCGAGGGCGACGAACGCTGCCGGCAACTGGTCGCCGAACTCAACTGGCGGCGGCCATGGTTCAAGATATCGGCGGTGTCGGGCGAGGGCCTCGGCGAATTGACGCGCGCCATCACGCGTCGCCTGCGCGCCGGCATTGCGGAGGCGCCGGCGACGGCGGCGGCGGTCGCATGACGGCGGCGGACACCATCCTGCTGACCGGCCTTGAAGTGCGCGCCACCGTCGGCATTTTCGACTGGGAGCAGCAGATTGAGCAGACGCTTCGCATAGACCTTGAGATGGCCGCCGACGCCGAAGCCGCCGCCGCGTCCGACCGCATCGAGGACACGCTCGACTACAAGGCGGTGGCGAAGCACACGCAGGAATTCATCGCCGCAAGCCGCTGCGCGCTGGTCGAGACGCTGGCGCACCGACTCGCCGAAGAACTGATGCGCGAATTCGGCATCCGCTGGCTGCGGCTGACGCTGCGCAAGCCGGGCGCGGTGCGCGGTTCGCGCAGCGTCGGCGTCGCCATCGAGCGCGGGAAACGCCGATGAACCGCGTGTTTCTGAGCATCGGCAGCAACATAGACAAGGAGAAGAACATCGCCTCGTGCGTCGCCGCGCTGCGCCGGGTGTTCAGCCCGCTGACGCTGTCGTCGGTCTATCAGTCGGCGGCGTTCGGCTTCAACGGCGGCGACTTCTACAACCTGGCGGCGTCGTTCGAGACCGCGATGCCGCCGCTGGCGATCGAGAAAATCCTGCGCCGAATTGAAAAAGAGCATGGCCGCGTGCGCGGCGCCAACCGTTTTGAGTCGCGCCAACTCGACCTCGACCAGATTCTGCACGGCGACCTCGTCATCGAGGACGGCGGCCTGCAACTGCCGCGCGCCGAAATCGCCGAACACGCCTTCGTGCTGGGGCCGCTGGCCGAAATCGGCGGCGGCGTCGTCCACCCGGTGCTGAAAAAAACCTGCGCCGAACTGTGGGAGCGCTTTGACAAGACGCGCCACCGGCTGACGCGCGTGCCGATGGCGCTGCCGCCGGACGGATAACTCATCGGCGGCGCACCGGCGGCGCGCCCGCGGTGCGCGAACAGTGCACAAAAGGCGCGCCAACAGCGCAAAAACAGGCGCCGTCGTCCGTTCAACAACCTTTGTCAGTGGCCCCGAAGCGCGCCGCCGGCGTTATAATGGCCGCAATCCACTGACAAAGGAGAAACATGATGAGAACACAGACAGCAACTGAACTGCCGGCCACCAACGAGATTGTCTCGGCGCTGCTGGCGGCGAAATACGCGGACGACCAGACGCTGCTGCAAACCGTCAGGGACAACCCGCAGACGGCGCTGAACGGCAGCGGAGTGGCGGTCACGGTGCGCGCGGTGCAAAACACCGAAGACACGCTGCATATCTGCGTGCCGGACTACGATGTGCTGGCCGACATGAAACTCGACGACGAGCAACTGGCCCAGGTGTCGGGCGGCGAGATTTTCATCTCCATCGGCATCGCCATCAGCGCCGCGTTTGTCGTCGGCACCGTCGCCACCGTCGTCGGCGTGAAAGTCACCGAAGCCAACAGGGAAGAGTAGGTCCTCCCGTTTGCGAAGCGGCGCCGGGTCATGCACCGGCGCCGCGATGTCAGGCGGGCGCCCGCCCGCCGTCCACTGCAATCGTCTCGCCGGTGATATAAGCGGCGGAGGTCACCAGAAACAACACCGTTTCCGCCACATCGGCGGGTTCGCCGGTGCGCGCCAGCGCGGTGCGCTGCAAGACGGCGCGGCGGCGCGCGTCGTCGTCGCCGGCGCCGCCGTCTTCGGGCCACAGAATGGCGCCGGGCGCGACGGCGTTGCAGCGCACCCGCGGCGCCAGTTCCAGCGCGAGCGAGCGCGTCAGCATCGCCAGCGCCGCCTGCGTCGCGCAATACGCGGCGTGGTTTTTCAGCGGCTGCGAGGCGTAGAAGTCGGTCAGGTTGACGATGCAGCCTTCGCGGCGCGCCAGTTCCTGCGCCAGTTCCCCGGCCAGCAGCAGCGGCGCCTTCAGGTTGACGCCGATGAGTTCGTCCATGCGCGCGTCGTCGGCAGCCGCGAGCGGGGTCTCGAAGAACACCGAGGCGTTGTTGACGAGCGCGTCAAGACGCCGCCAGCGCGCGCACGCCGCGCGCGCCAGTTCGCGCACCGCCGCCGCGTCGCGCAAATCGGCGGCCAGCACGCAGGCCGAATCACGCCGCGCGGCGTTCAATTCGTCCGCCAGCGCGCGCGCGTCGGACTGCGAGCGGCGGCAATGCAGCGCGACATTGAAACCGGCGCCGTGCAAAGCCCGCGCAATGCAGGCGCCGATGCGCCGCGCACCGCCGGTAATCAGCGCCGCCTTGTGGTTATCCGTCGTCAAATCCGTTCACCGCAAACCGGCGCAATGATACCGCAACGCACGCGCGCCGCCGGCAATCGGCGCCGTCAAACCTGTTCACCGCAAACCAACGCAACGATACCGCAGCGCACGCGCGCCGCCGCCGCGACGCCGGTCGCGCCGCGCGGCGTGCTGTTATACTCGGCGTCCGATACCGCCGCCGCGCGCCACCGATGGATATTTTTCAAAGCGTTGTTCTGGCCCTCGTGCAGGGCGTCACCGAATTCCTGCCGGTGTCGAGTTCGGCGCACCTGGTGCTGGTGCGCGACTGGCTGAACTGGCGCGGCGAACACCTTGCCTTCGACATCACGGTTCACGCCGGCACGCTGTGCGCGGTTGTCGTCCACTGCCGGCGGCAACTGGCGGCGATGCTGCGCGCGTGCCTGCCGCGCGCGCCGCGCGACGATGAAAACCTCCGCCTGCTGGCCGCCGTCGCCGTCGCGTCGCTGCCGGTGCTGGTTGCGGGCTGGTGGTTTGAGCCGCTGGTCAGGGCGCACCTTCGCACAACGCCGGTCATCGCCGCGGCCACCGTCGGCTTCGCGCTGGCGCTGTGGCTGGCCGACGCAAGGCGCACCGGCGGCGTGCGCGGGGTGACGCTGGCCGGCGCCGTGTGGATCGGGCTGGCGCAGGCACTGGCGCTGGTGCCGGGCGCGTCGCGCGCCGGCGTTGTCATCACCGCCGGGCTGCTGCTGGGGCTGGCGCGCGCGCAGGCCGCGCAGTTCTCGTTTCTGCTGGCGATACCGGTCATCCTCGCCGCCGCCGCGCTGCAAGCGCTGCAACTGGCGCAAGGCGTTCATATTGAGGCGGTGGCGGCGGCGCCGCTGGCGGCGGGGTTCGCGGTGTCGGCGCTGTTCGCGCTGGCGACGATACGGCTGTTCATCCGCTTTGTCGAGAAAATCGGCCTGCTGCCTTTTGTGCTGTACCGGCTGCTGCTCGGCGCGCTGCTGTTCGGCCTCATGCTGCTGTAAGCGCGCCGGGTTTCCGTTCGCGCTGTTTCGCCGCCCGCGCAGCGTGGCGCGGCGATGCCGACCGCTGTCCGGCGACTGCCGTTCATCTTCCTGTCGCCTTGAGCGCGTCGAGTTTCAGTTCGCGCACGCGCTGTTTGACATCGCCGGCATTGCCCGCGCCGTCGTCGCTGCCGGCGAGCGCGGCGCCGAAATCAATCGCCGCAAGCGCGCGCAGCGCACGCCGGACACGCCCGGCGCCGGCGGGCGCCGCGCCGCGCGCCAGCGCGCAAACCGTCAGCAGCGCCTCAAAGCGTTTGCCCTTGCGTAATGCGTCGGCGCCTTCCAGCAGGTCAAGCAGTTCCTCGCGCGACAGCGCGTCGGCGCGGCCAAGCGGCTCCAGAAAACGCCCGGTGGCCGACACCAGCCAGCGGTAACGGTTCGGCAGTTTAAGCCGCTCGCACAGCGACACCAGCGGCGATTGCTGCAATGCCGATGGCGGCGGCTGTTGCAACGACTGCTGCGACACCGACGGCAACGCAAAACACGCCAGCAGCGCCAGCAGTATCTCCGGCGGGTGGCGCGCGGCGGCGGCCTCGTCAAGCGCGCGCATCGCGTCCGTGTCGTTCGCCGCCGCTTCCATTTCCGGCAGCACGCGCGCCAGCGCGCCGGTGCGCTTCATCACATCGAAAAAGACCGACGGGTGCGCCGTCGCCAGCGCCTTCTCCGTTTCCTGCCAGACGCGCTCGGCGACGAGATGGTCGGCCTCGCCCGACTGAACCATCGCCTGCATCAGCGTCATCGTCGCGTCGGCGACCGTGAAACCGGCGTCGTGCAGTTTCGCGGCAAAACGCGCGGCGCGCAGAATCCGAACCGGGTCCTCGGCGAAGGCCGGCGAGACATGGCGCAGCGTGCGCGCCTTGATGTCGCCGCGCCCGCCGTGCGGGTCCACCAGTTGCCCGTCGGCGGTGCGCGCCATCGCGTTGACGGTGAGGTCGCGGCGCGACAAGTCCTGCTCCAGCGTGACGCCCGGCTCGGCGTCAAAGGCAAAGCCGTGGTAGCCGTGGCCGGTCTTGCGCTCGGTGCGCGCAAGCGCGTATTCCTCGCCGCTTTCGGGGTGAATGAACACCGGGAAGTGCCTGCCGACCGGCTTGAAACCGCGCGCCAGCATGTCGTCGCGCGTCGCGCCGACGACAACCCAGTCGCGTTCGCGCACAGGCAGGCCGAGCAGTTCGTCGCGGACGCTGCCGCCGACGCGGTACACCTCCATGTCAGCGCGCCGCGCCGATGTAGTCCGGCGCCACTTCCTCCATTGAGACGGCGCAGCGCCGCCCGTCGTCGCAAACGCTGTCCACTTGCAGCGACAGGTAGTTGTCCACGCTGAACGGCTTGCCCGGCAGGCATTCAAACACGCGCGCCTGCATCAGCGACAATGTGTCGGGCAGGCCGACGACATTGATGCGCCTGCCGCTCAGGTGCGCGGTGTATTCGACAATCTCGCGCAGCGACCGGTCGTGCGGGCCGCACAGCGGCATGCGCTCGCCGCCGGCGCCGTCGTCATCCAGGCTGTCGGCCATCGCCCGCGCGACATCGCCGACAAAAACCGGCGCAAACATCGTGTCGGCGCAGGCCAGCGGAAACACGCCGGGCGCCCATTTCAGCAGCGCCGCGAAGCGGTTCAGGAACGAGTCGCCGCGCCCGAAAATCACCGACGGGCGAAAACTGGTCGTGCGGATGCCGTCGGCGGCGTGCGCGCAATCCTCGCCCTCGCCCTTGCTGCGAAGGTATTCGCTCGGCGCGTTGCGCGATGCGTTCAGCGCGCTGACATGCAGCAGGCGCGCAACGCCGGCGGCGCGGCAGGCGGCCACGATGTCCTCCACCAAACGGACATGAACGCGGCGGAAATCGTCGGCGTGAAAATGGCGCTTGTTCAGTATCCCGGCCAGGTTGACAACGCAGTCGCAACCGGCGACGGCCTGCGGCAGTTGCCGCGCCGACGCGCAGACGCGCCATTCAACGCCGCCGTCGGCGGCGCCGGCGCGGCGGCTGACGACGCGCACATCCACGCCGCGGCGGCGCAGTTCGGCGGTCAGCGCCGTGCCGACAAAACCGCCGCCGCCGATGACCGCCGCGCGCATACTCGTGAACCGGGTGAACGGGGTGTATCCATGGGAAACCTCCTGAAGCGTAGATGGCACATTAGCACAGTTGCGCGGGTGTATGGTATGGTAAATGGTTGCAGGAGACCGGACAAAACCCGCATGTTTCGCTTGATCAAAAACCGCCGGTGGCCGCCGGCGCTGGGCTGCTGGCTGGCGCTGACCACCGCCGCCGCCAATGTAACCGAGGACCCGCTGTACCGGCGGGCGCTGGCGCAGTTCAGCGCCGGCGACCTGGAAGGCTCGCACCGCCTGTTCAAGCAACTGGAGGAGGACCACCCCGACAACCCCGGCATCCTCAACAACCTCGGCATCATCGCCGCCCGCCTCGGCCAGTTTGACCTGGCGGCGCGGTTGCTGGAAAAGGCCATCGCCACCGACCCGGCCATCGCCACAAGCCACAGAAACCTGCGCGCGCTCTACGCGCACCGGGCGTCGCAGGCGTACAAGCGCGCGCTGTCGCTCGACTCGGTTGAAGTCGCCGCGCCGCAGTACGAGGCGGTCGGCGCCGCCGCCGCGATGACGGCGGCCTCAGCAACAACCGGCGCGCTGTCCGATGTCGTGCTGTCGGCGACGGAACTGGAAAAGCCGCTGATTGAGGAACCGGAAGAAACGCCGGCGCCGCCTGCGCGCGACACCAGCGACGGCGACGCGCTGATTGCCGCGAGCATCGAGCGCTGGGCGCGGGCCTGGGCCGGCAAGGACCTTGACGGCTATTTCGCCAGTTACGCGCCCGATTACCGGCCACGCGCCGGCGCCGACCACGAGAGTTGGCGGCGCCAGCGCCGCGAGCGCATCCTCGGGCCGCGCCGCATCAGCGTTGAAATCTCCAACCTCGCCATCCGCGACAACGACGGCGATTCGGCCCAGGTCGTCTTCCAGCAGGCCTACCGCTCCAACCTGCTGGCCAGCACCGTCATCAAGCGCATGTCGCTGCAAAACACCGGCGACGGCTGGAAGATTACGCGCGAACGGGTCATCCGGCGGCAATGACGGCGATGAACACAAGCGCGAACACAAGCATCACAGCGGCGGCGGTCGCCGTCTCCATCTGGCTGACGACGGCGGGCGCGGCGCCGAACGGCGTGCCGAACAGCGTGCCAAACAATGGCGCGGTCGCAAGAGAGCAGGCCGAAGTGGAACTGAACCGCGCGATTGAATCGCTCGTCTCGGGCCGCGGGCAGGAGGCGCTGGAAACGCTGTCCGGCTTGCTTGAACGGCACCCGAACTTCCGGATTGCGGCGATGGCCTACGCCGATTTGCTGGCGGCGCAGGCGCAGCAGCAGGCGCTGCTGCCGCTCGGCGACGGCGCCAAACGCCGCCTCGCCGACCTGCTCAACGAGGCGAAGGCGCGCGTGCGCCACCGCCCCGCCGACGGCGAACACCTGCCCGCCAACATCGTCCGTCTGTCCGACCGCCACCGCCACGCACTGCTGTTCGACGCCGCGCGTTCGCGCCTGTATTTGTTTGAAAACCACCGCGACGCGCCGCTGCTGGTCGCCGATTACTACGCCTCCTACGGCAAGGGCGGCATGGACAAGAACAGCGAAGGCGACAACCGCACGCCGACCGGCGTCTATCGCATCACCCATCGCCTTAACGACGACGGCCTCGCCGAACTCTACGGCGCCGGCGCCTGGCCGCTCGACTACCCGAACGCATGGGACCGCATCCACCGCCGCAGCGGCCACGGCATCTGGCTGCACGGCGTGCCGCGCATCACCTACAGCCGCCCGCCGCAGGCGAGCCGCGGCTGCATCGTCGCCAGCAACGAGGTCATCGGCGAACTCAGGCGAATGAAACTCGGCGGCGCGCCGGTGATACTGGCGAGCGATGTCGCGTGGCTTGAACGCGAACACTGGCAGCGCAGGCGCGACGGCCTGCTCGGCGCCATCCGGCAGTGGCAGGACGACTGGCAAAGCCTTGATGTCGAGAAATACCTCGCGCACTACTCCGGCGACTACCGCGACGGCAAGCAGGATTACCGGCAGATGACGGCGCGCACGCGGCGCAACGCGCGCGCCAAGACCTTCATTAAAGTCGGCGTCGGCGAGATTGACTTGCTGATGTATTCGCAGACGCCGGAATTGTTCGTCGCGCGCTTCAACCAGGACTACCGCAGCAACAACTACAACATCGCCTACCGCAAGCAGCAGTTCTGGAAGAAGGAAAACGGCGCCTGGAAGATCGTCTTCGAGGGCCGCGTTTAGGGCCGCGTCCGGCGCGCCCGGCGTTCAGCCGCGCGCGCGGATATGAAGCCGCAGCCAGCGCACCAAATCCACCCAGATGGTTCGCAAGTCGGCGTCGTCCGGCATCCGCCGCGACGACGCCAGTTCAATCGTCAGCACCGGAATGCCGAGGTCTTCGCCGGCGTAGCGCCCAAGCGACCCCGGAAAGGTCGGCAAATCAAGAAACGGCAGCGGCCCGAGGCCCGCGGGCGGCGCGATGTCCGCCGGGCCGTCGTAGTCCACAACGCCGTAGGGCGCGTGCACCGAGACGATGACATCGGGCCGGAAAGAGCGGATTTCGCGCGCCAGCCAGCGCGTCTCGCTCTCGCTTTCGGCGCGCGGGCCGGGGTAGCGGCGGCGGTCGCCGCCGGTGTGGTTGCGCCAGTAATGCAGCGCCTTTTCATCCCAGTCCCTGCTCGCCAGGTTGCGGTTCAGGTCGGCGCCGCCGCCGTTCGGGCGCACCGCCGGACTCTCCAGCAGGCCGTCGGGATTGACCGCCGGCGCGATGCGCCAGTGAAACAGGCCGGAATGGTGGCGGTCGAGAATGGCCATCCATTTGAAGACGACGCTGAACGACGCATATTCGTCGCCGTGCGTGCCGCCAATCAGCAGCACGCGCGCGTTGGGCTTGCGCGCGCCGAGCGGCGGGTACTCCTTGTAGAGCAGCGGCAAACCGCCGCTCGTGCGCACGCCGCTTTCAACGAGGCCGCGGTCGAGGCACTCGGCCACCGACACCGACGACAGTTTGCCGCCAATCAGGCGGCAGACCTCGGCGGCGCCGGCCTGCGGCGCGGCGGCGGCGGCGGGCGGCGGCGTGGCCATTGCCGCCAGCGCCACCAGCGCCAATAATGGAAAAAACGGGAAGTTGGGCATCACAATCGCACAGAATTTTTATATACTACGGCCATTATGGCAACAAACGAGCACATTGCCAGCACCAGCGACGCCGATTTTCAGCGCGAGGTGCTGGAGTCCGAGATTCCGGTGCTGGTGGATTTCTGGGCCGAGTGGTGCGGGCCGTGCAAGACCATCAGCCCGCTGCTTGAGGAAATCGCGCCCGAATACGAGGGCCGCCTGAAAATCGTCAAACTGGATGTGGACGCCAACCCCGACACGCCGCCGCGCTACGGCATCCGCGGCATTCCGACGCTGCTGCTGTTCAAGAACGGCAATGTCGAGAACACCCGCGTCGGCACCGTCACGCGCTCGCAGTTGACGGCCTTCATTGACCAGACACTCTGACGCCGCGCCGCAACCGTTCAGACACCTTTGTCACCGCTTGAAATGCGCGTGGCGGCGTGTCATACTGGCGGCGCACCCGCGAAGGTGCGCCTGATTCCGCCCTCCCGCCGGCCCCGAAAGTCGGCCACCAACCCCTGCCATCAACCCTGAGGAACCCCCGACCATGACCATGAACATCATTGAATTGAAGAAAAAGCCCGCCGCCGAACTGACCTCGCTGGCCGAGTCGCTCGGCATCGAGAATGTGTCGCGCGCCAAGCGCCAGGACATCATCTTCTCCATCCTGAAGACGACGGCGAGAAACCGCGAGGACATCTACAGCGAGGGCGTGCTCGAGATTCTGCCCGACAGTTTCGGTTTTATGCGCTCTTCCGACTACTCCTACCTCGCCGGGCCGGACGACATCTATGTGTCGCCGAGCCAGATACGCCGCTTTGAACTTCGCACCGGCGACACCATCACCGGCAAGATACGCCCGCCGAAGGAAAGCGAGCGCTACTTCGCGCTGCTGAAGATAGAGACCATCAACATGGAGCCGCCGGAGCAGACGCGCAACAAGGTGCTGTTTGAGAACCTGACGCCGCTGCACGCCGACGACCGCCTGCGGCTTGAGCGCGGCAACGGCAGTTCCGAGGACATCACCGCGCGCATCATTGACATCGTGTCGCCCATCGGCAAGGGGCAGCGCGGCCTGATTGTGTCGCCGCCGAAGGCCGGCAAGACCATCATGCTGCAAAACATCGCGCAGAGCATCGCCGCCAACCACCCGGATGTCTATCTGATGGTGCTGCTGATTGACGAGCGCCCCGAGGAGGTCACCGAAATGCAGCGCATGGTGCGCGGCGAGGTCATCTCCAGCACCTTCGACGAACCGGCGCACCGCCATGTGCAGGTCGCCAACATGGCCATCGAGAAGGCCAAGCGGCTGGTGGAGCACAAACTGGATGTCGTCATCCTGCTTGATTCAATCACGCGCCTGGCGCGCGCCCACAACACCGTGGCGCCGTCGTCGGGCAAGGTGCTGACCGGCGGCGTGGACGCCAACGCGCTGCACCGCCCGAAGCGCTTCTTCGGCGCCGCGCGCAATGTGGACAGCACCGGCAGCCTGACGATACTGGCGACGGCGCTGATTGACACCGGATCAAAGATGGACGAGGTCATCTACGAGGAATTCAAGGGCACCGGCAACATGGAAATGCACCTCGACCGCCGCATCGCCGAGCGCCGCATCTACCCCGCCATCAACATCAAGCGCTCCGGCACGCGCCGCGAGGAACTGCTGATTGACCCGGACGAACTGCAGAAAATCTGGATACTGCGGAAATTCCTGAACTCGATGGACGACGCCGAGGCGGTGGAATTCCTGCTGACCCGAATGAAGGCGACCAAGACCAACGACGCATTCTTCGAGGCGATGAAAGGCTGACGCCGCCCGCGCCGCGCGGACTACACCGCGCGGTGGCCGATGTCGGTGCGAAAAAACCGCCGCGGCCAGCGGATGCGCTCGCAGGCGCGGTAGGCGCGCTCGCGGGCCTCGGCAACATCGCCGCCGAGCGAGGTAACGCACAACACGCGCCCGCCGCTGGTTCTGACAACGCCGCCGTCAAGCCGGGCGCCGGCGTGAAAGACCTTGGCGTCGCCTTCTGAAACACTGTCCAATCCCTCGATGACATGCCCGGTGTCGCAGGCGCCGGGGTAGCCGCCGCTCGCAAGCACGACGCCGAGCGCGGTGCGTTCGTCCCATTCAACGACGGCGCCGTCCAGTCGCCGGTGGACGGCGGCGAGGCACAATTCCAGCAAATCCGTTCGCAGGCGCATCAGCAGCGGCTGGGTTTCCGGGTCGCCGAGGCGGCAGTTGAACTCCAGCACGCGCGCGCCGCCTTGTGCGTCCACCATCAGCCCGGCGTACAGAAAGCCGGTGAACTCGATGCCGTCGGCGGCGAGGCCGGCGACGACCGGGCGCATGATCTCGCGCATCACCCGCTCGCGCACCTCGCCGGTGACGACCGGCGCCGGCGAATACGCGCCCATGCCGCCGGTGTTCGGCCCGGCGTCGCCGTCGTCGCGCGCCTTGTGGTCCTGCGACGCCGCCAGCGGCGCCAGCGAGCGCCCGTCGCAAAGGCAGATGAAACTCGCCTCCTCGCCCTCGAGAAAATCCTCGATGACGATGCGCCGCCCGGCGTCGCCGAAACGGTCGCCGGACAGCATCTCCCGCGCCGCGCGTTCGGCCTCGGCGCGCTCATGCGCGACGACAACGCCCTTGCCGGCGGCGAGGCCGTCGGCCTTGACGACCACCGGCAGCGGGCATTCGCGCAAAAACGCCTGCGCCGCGCGCGCGTCGCTGAAACTGCGCCACGCCGCCGTCGGAATGCCGTGGCGCTGCATGAAGTCCTTGCAGAAAACCTTGGAAGATTCCAGTTGCGCGGCGGCGCGCGTCGGCCCGAAAATCGCCAGGCCGCGCTCGCGAAAGCGATCCACAATGCCCTGCGCCAGCGGCGCCTCCGGGCCGACCACCGTCAGGCCGACGCCGCGCTCGTGCGCGAACGCGCACAGTTGCTCAATGTCGTCGTCGGCGATTGCGACATTGGCGACGCCGTCCTCCAGCGCCGTGCCGGCATTGCCCGGCGCGACATAGACGGTGCCCGCCTGCGCGCCGCGCGCAATCTTCCACGCCATCGCGTGCTCGCGCCCGCCGCCGCCGACAATCAGTACATCCATCGCAGTTCCAGCGCGCGCGGCCTGAAAAGCCGGGCGCCTTTTATCGCGCCGCCGGCCATCCATGCCTTCATGTCACCCACGGCGCGCGGCCCTCAGTGCCTGAAATGGCGCACGCCGGTGAACACCATCGTCATGCCGCGCTCGTCGGCGGCGGCGATGACCTTGCGGTCGTTGACCGAGCCGCCCGGCTGAATGACGGCGCCGACGCCGGCCTCGTGCGCGGCGACAACGCCGTCTTCAAACGGAAAGAAGGCGTCCGACGCCATCGCCGCGCCGGCCAGCGCGCAGCCCGCGCGCGCGGCCTTGTCCACCGCAAGGCGCACCGAATCCACGCGGCTCATCTGGCCGGCGCCGATGCCCGATGTGCGCCCGTCCGCGGCCAGCACAATCGCGTTGGAGCGGACATGCTTGACGACGCGCCACGCAAACAGCAGGTCGGCAATTTCCCGTTCGTTTGGCTTGCGGCGCGTCACCGTCTTCAGGTCGGCGGCGCCGACGCGGCGCGTGTCGGCCTGCTGCACCAGCACGCCGCCGGCGACGGCGCGCGCATCAAGGCCGTCGTCGTCGCTGAACATGGCTTGGTGCGCCAGCACGCGCAGCGCCGGTTTGGCGGCCAGCACGGACAAGGCGTCGGGCGCGACCTGCGGGGCGACGACGACCTCGACAAACTGCTCCGTCATCGCGCGCGCGGTGTTGGCGTCAAGCGCGCGGTTGAAGGCGACGATGCCGCCGAACGCCGACTGCGGGTCGGTCTGCCGCGCGCGCCGCCAGGCTTCGGCGAGACTGTCGGCGCAGGCCGCGCCGCACGGGTTGGCGTGCTTGACAATGACGCACGCGGGCCGGTCGGCAAACTCGCGCACCGCGCGGACGGCGGCGTCGGCGTCGAGATAGTTGTTGAACGACAGTTTCTTGCCCTGCAACTGCCTGGCGCCGGCGAGGCCGCCGCCGCCGCTGTACAGCGCGGCGATTTGATGGGGGTTTTCGCCGTAACGCAGCCGCGCGGCCTGCGGCCAGCCGCCCCAGGCCTGCGGCAGATTGTCCGGCGACGGCGCGGCGTCCGGTGTCTGCGATGCAGTGTCCGGCGTTTGCGGTGCGGCATCCGGTATTTGCGGTGCAGCGTCCGGCGTCTGCGATACGGTGTCCATTGCCTGCGGTGCGGTGTCTGCCGTTTGCGGCGCAGCGTCCGCCGTCTTCGGCATTGTCGCGCGGCGCCTGGCAAGCCATGCGGCGACGGCGCGGTCGTAGGCCGCAATGTGGCTGAACGCCGCCGCCGCCAGTTCCAGGCGGCGGGTGTCGCCGACGCCGCCGTCGGCGCGAATCAGGCCGAGCACCTCGTCGTAGTCCGCCGGGTTGGTGACGACCGTCACAAAACGGTGGTTCTTCGCCGCCGCCCGCACCATCGCAGGCCCGCCGATGTCAATGTTCTCGACCGCCTCGGCGAGGCGCGCGCCGCGCGCGACGGTGCGCTCAAACGGATACAGATTGACGGCCAGCAGATCAATGCCGGCGATGCCGTGTTCGCGCATCACCGCGTCGTCCTCGCCGCGGCGCGCCAGCAGGCCGCCGTGAATGCGCGGGTGCAGCGTCTTGACGCGCCCGCCCATGATTTCCGGAAAACCGGTGTAAGCGGACACATCGCGCACCTCAACGCCGCCTTCGCGCAGCGCGCGCGCGGTGCCGCCGGTGGACAGAATCTTGACGCCGGCGGCTTGCAGGCCGCGGGCGAAGGCGACAACGCCGGTCTTGTCCGACACGCTCAGCAGCGCGCGCGCCACCGGCGGCGGGCGGCTGCGCGCCGCGCTCACCCGGCCCCCGCGCCGAGTTTGCCGAACAGTTTGCTGAAAGTGCGGTACTCGCCGGCGCGCACCGTGCCCTTGAGCCATGCGAAACCGATCTCGCGGTAGGCGCTGCGCGGCATTTCCATCGTCTCGACATGGGTGCGCGCCAGCAGCCCGGTGGCGTGCGCCAGTTCCGGCACGAAGGTGATGCCGAGGTCGTTGTTGACCATCTGCACCAGCGTGTAGAGGCTGCTCGCGCTGTACGGGCTGATCTTTTCAATGTGCCGGACGCTGCACGCCGAAAGCGCCTGGTTGCGAAGGCAATGGCCGTCCTCGAGCAGCAGGATGCTGTTGTCCGGCAGCGTCTTTTCGTCGTAGTGCTCCGGGTCGAACAACTTCGTGCCCTTGCGGTAGGCGAGCAGAAAGCGGTCCTTGAACAGCGTCAGCGTGTCGGTGCCCTTCAGGTCGAACGGCAGCGCGATCAGAATCAGGTCCAGTTGCCCCGCAAGCAGTTCATCGTGCAGGCGCCGCGTCAGGTCCTCGCGGATGGAGAGTTCCAGTTTCGGCCAGCGGCGGCGGACATCCGGCAGGATGGCCGGCAGCACGAACGGCGCGATCGTCGGAATAACGCCGAGGCGCAGGCGCCCGGTGAACGGCTCCTTGCCGCGGCCCGCGATTTCAACCAGGCGGTCGGTCTCGCGCAGCACCACGCGCGCCTGCTCGACGACCTCCTTGCCGAACGAGGTGAACAGCACCTTGCGGCTGGTGCGGTCCACCAGCGTCGCGCCCAACTGCGATTCCAGTTCCTTGATGGCGAGGCTGAATGTGGACTGCGACACAAAACTGGCGCGCGCCGCCTTGCCAAAATGCTGGTGGGTGTGCAGCGACACCAGAAGGGCCAGTTGGCGCAGCGTCGGTTGTCTTGTCATGGCGGAGTTGTCCCTGTCGCGCCCCCGGATTATCCCTGAAAAGCGATTGTTGGGCGGCTCGCCATTGATTTTAGCAAATGATGGGCCGCGCGCAACCGGCGGGCGCGGGACGCGCCGAATGGCGGCAAGCGGCGGAAAATGGCGGTTCATGCGCCGGCGGCGGCGGGTTCATCCGTTCAGAAACCTTTGTCAGCGGGCAAAAGGCTTGACAAGGGCAGATGGGGGGATAATCTGCACGACAACATTCCCATTAACCTTTTACAGGAGACAACAATGAAAACCATCTCACAACTGCCGGTGACCAACGAGATTGCCTCGGTCATCTGGGCGAAAAAGTGCGCCGCGGACAAGGACTTCCTCGCGGAAATAAAAGCCGACCCCGCCGCGAAGGTGCTTGAACGCCCTTCCGCTTCGATGCAGGTTCGCACGGTGCAAAACACCACCGACACGCTGCATATCTGCGTGCCGGACTATCAAAAGATGAACGACGGCTCGATTGACGAAATCAGCGATGAGCAAATGGCCGGCGTCGCGGGCGGGTTTTTCTGGTTTATTCCCATCATTGCCGGCATCGCTATTGCCGGAGGGATGGCCGCCGGAACAGCCGCCGCCACCGGCGCCTTCGACGAGAACACGGAATAACCCCATGCCGCAATGCCGCGGGGCGTTCACCCGGTGAATGTCCCGCAGCGGCCCGGTGAAACACCGCGACAGGCGCCGTCTTCCCCCGGGTTGACGGCGCCTTTTTTATGGGCGGCGAACGGCGGAAAATGGCGGTTTGCGCGGCGCCGGTGGCGGGCCTGTCCGTTCAGAAACCTTTGTCAGCGGGCAAAAGGCTTGACAACAACGGGAGAGGGAATAATCTGCATGACAACATTCCGATCAACCTTTAAATACAGGAGACGAACAATGGAAACAAATACACAAGTGCCGATGACCAACGAGATTGCTTCGGTCGTCTGGGCCAAGAGGTGCGCCGAGGACGGGAAACTCCTTGCGGCAATAAAAGCCGACCCCGCCGCGAAGGTGCTTGAACGCCCTTCCGCTTCGATGCAGGTTCGCACGGTGCAAAACACCACCGACACGCTGCATATCTGCGTGCCGGACTATCAAAAGATGAACGACGGCTCAATTGATGAAATCAGCGATGAGCAAATGGCCGGAGTCTCCGGCGGGCTTTTCTTCCTGCTGCCTCTGCTTGCCATCGGTGGTGTCGCAGCCGCCCACGCTGTCGTCGCGGGGACGGCCGTCGGAACAGCCGCCGCCACCGGCGCCTTCGACGAGAACACGGAATAATCCCATGCTGCAATGCTGCGGGGCGTTCACCCGGTGAATGCCCCGCAGCGGCCCGACAAAACACCGCGACAGGCGCCGTCTTCCCCGGGTTGACGGCGCCTTTTTTGTGGGCGGCGAACGGCGGAAAATGGCGGTTTGCGCGGCGCCGGTGGCGGGCCTGTCCGTTCAGAAACCTTTGTCAGCGGGCAAAAGGCTTGACAAAGACGGGAGCGGGAATAATCTGCATGACAGCATTCCAATCAACCTTTTACAGGAGGCAAGCAATGGAAACATTATCACAACTGCCGGTGACCAACGAGATTGCTTCGGTCATCTGG
Organism: Gammaproteobacteria bacterium; assembly: GCA_028817225.1. Lineage (NCBI taxonomy): Bacteria > Pseudomonadati > Pseudomonadota > Gammaproteobacteria > Gammaproteobacteria bacterium. The sequence goes on from JAPPQC010000015.1 coordinate 27,081, forward strand.
GCAAAGAAGTGCCTCGAGGACAGAAATCTCCTCGCGGAAATAAAAGCCGACCCGGCAACGAAGGCGCTTGGCGAAAAGGTCTCTTCAATGCAGGTTCACGCGGTGCAAAACACTGCGGACACGCTGAACATCTGCGTGCCGGACTACAAGGCGATGAACGATGGCACGCTTAGCCAGCTCAGCGAAGAGCAAATGAGCGGAGTCGCGGGCGGGCTTTTCTTCCTTCTGCCTTTGATTGGCCTCGCCACCGCCGGCGCAGTAACCGGTGCCGTGTACGGGGCAGCGGCGACAGTGGCAGGCGCCGGTGTTGGAATAGCATCAGCAGCCGGCGCCTTCGACGAGAACACGGACGGCTGATTCATGCCGCAATGCCGCTGCGGGACTTTCACCGGATGAAAGTCCCGCAACGGGCCGACAATACACCGCGACAGGCGCCGCTCTCCCCCCGGGTTGACGGCGCCTTTTTTGTGGGCGGCGAACGGCGGAAAATGGCGGTTTGCGCGGCGCCGGTGGCGGGCCTGTCCGTTCAGAAACCTTTGTCAGCGGGCAAAAGGCTTGACAACAACGGGAGAGGGAATAATCTGCATGACAACATTCCGATTTACCTTTACCAATCAGGAGGGAAACAATGGGAACAACACACACACAAGTGCCGGTGACCAACGAGATTGTTTCGGTCATCTGGGCGAAGAAGTGCCTTGAGGACAGAAGCCTCCTCGCGGAAACAAAAGCCGACCCGGCAACGAAGGCGTTTGGCGGGAAAACCTCCTCAATGCAGGTCCGCGCGGTGCAAAACACTTCGGACACACTGAACATCTGCATTCCGGACTATGCGGCGCTGAACGACGGCACGCTTGACCGGCTTGCCGACAAGCACATGGCGGATGTCTCGGGCGGGATACTCCCCCTGCTTTTCATCGGCATACCCGTCGCAGTTGCCGCCGTTCCGGCGGCGATTGGCGTTGCCAGCGCCGGCGGTGCGTTCACAGCCGCCGCCGCCGCCGGCGGCGCCGCTGTTGCCGCAGGGGTGGCCGTCGGAACAGCCGCCGGCGTCGGCGCTTTCAATCAAGGCACCGGGTTGTACGATGTGGATGACACGGGCTGACCCATGTCGCAATGCCGCGGGATTTTCATCAGTGAATATCCCGCGGCGGCCCGGCAAACCTTCATTGACAGGAGACCATCAGATGAAAACGAAAACGACACAACTGCCGATGACCAAGGAAATCGCCTCGGTGGTGTGGGCCGAGAAATGCCTGAAAGACAAGGCATGGGCGCGGAAAGTTCATTCCGACCCGGCCAAAACCCTCGGCAGGGGGTTTCCCGGCGAACAAATCCGCACGGTGCAGAACACCGCGGACACGCTGCATATCTGCGTGCCGCATTATGAAGCCACGCTTGACGAGGTGCTTGGCGACGAAGCGCTGGACGGGGTCGCGGGCGGATTCAGTTTCGTCCCCGGGCGGGAAGATATTGTCCGCACGATGAACTACTACCAGGGGCAACTGGACGACTTTCGCGCCGCACATCCGACGGGGGAACAGGTCTCCCGCAGCGCAGCGCTTTCTTTCAACCGCCGGCAGATATTCGTGTGGGATGTCATGCAGGGACTTGCCGCAGGGGAAGAATAGGCATTCAATACACCGCGACAGGCGCCGTCTTCCCCCGGGCTGACGGCGCCTTTTTTATGGCCGGCGGCGGGCCTGTCCGTTCAGAAACCTTTGTCAGCGGGCAAAAGGCTTGACAAGGACGGGAGAGGGAATAATCTGCATGACAACATTCCAATCAACCTTTAAACACAGGAGACGAACAATGGAAGCAAAAACACGACTGCCGGCGACCAACGAGATTGTTTCGGTCATCTGGGCAAAGAAGTGCCTTGAGGACGGCAATTTCCTCACGGAAATGAAAGCCGACCCGGCAACGAAAGCGTTTGCCGGAAAGACACCCTCAATGCAGGTTCACGCGGTGCAAAACACCGCAGACACGCTGAACATCTGTGTTCCGGACTACGGGGTACTGAATGACGGCACAGTGGACCGAATCAGCGATGAGCAAATGGCCGGAGTCTCGGGCGGGATTTTCTGGTTTATTCCCTTCCTTGTGCTCGGCGCAGTCGGCGCCGGTGTTACCGCAGCGGCAGGCGTCGGAATAGCCGCCTCCGCCGGCGCAGAAATCTAACAAGGGCGCGGGGCTTTCATCCGCTGAATGTCCGGCAGCGGCCCGGCGAAACACCGCGACAGGCGCCGTCTTCCCCCGGGTTGACGGCGCCTTTTTTGTGGGCGGCGAACGGCGGAAAATGGCGGTTTGCACGGCGCCGGCGGCGATTCAGCCGTTCAGAAACCTTTGTCAGCGGGCAAAAAACTTGACAACAACGGGCAAGGGGGTAATCTGAATGACAGCATCCCGATTAACCCTTACTAATCAGGAGTCAATGATGGAAACAAACACACAATTGCCGATAACCAACGAGATTGCCTCGGTCATCTGGGCGAAGAAATGCGCTGTGGACAGGGGCTTCCTCGCGCAAATAAAGGCCGACGCCGCGACGGCGTTTGAAGGTGGCGCCCTTCCCGCCTCAATGGAGGTTCGCGCGGTGCAAAACACCGCCGACACGCTGAACATCTGCGTGCCGGGCTACCGGGGCCTGGAAGACGCCGTCAACCAACTCAGTGACGAGCAAATGGCGGGCGTTTCGGGCGGACTGTTTTTCCTGTTCGGCCTGCTTGGGCTGATAGGAACGGCGGGGGCCGTCGGAGCGGCTGCCGCAGTGGGCGCCGGAGCCGCCGCCGCCGGCGGCGCCATGATTGCCGAATCCCAAAACACACCCGCTGATGGCGCGGCTGCGTAAATGCCGCAGTAGCGTGCCACAAGGGACCAACCTGACCGGCAAGACAAACGCCGCCTTTCTCGGATTGGCGGCGTCTTTTTTTGCGGCATTCGCGGCGTCGGCGGAAGAAGTCGAGCGGCTGGTCGTCGTCGGCTCGCGCGCCGAGCCGCGCACCGTGACCGACACCGCCGCGCCGGTGGACATCATCACCGGCGCGCAGATTGCGCGCACCGGCATCACCGAGACCTCGCGCCTGATTCAGGCGCTGATTCCGTCGTTCAATTTCTCGGTTTCCACCATCAGCGACGGCACCGACGCGGTGCGCCCGGCGACGCTGCGCGGCCTCTACCCCGACCAGGTGCTGGTGCTGGTCAACGGCAAGCGCCGCCACAACAGCGCGCTGACACACATCAACGGCTCGGTCGGGCGCGGCTCCGCCGGCACCGACCTCAACGCCATTCCGCCGAGCGCGATCGAGCGCATTGAGGTGCTGCGCGACGGCGCCTCGGCGCAATACGGCTCCGACGCCATCGCCGGCATCATCAACATCGTGCTGAAACGGCAGACCGAGGCGACCGAGGTGTACAACTACTTCGGCGAGACCTACCAGGGCGACGGCGACCAGCGGCGCCACAGCGTCAACACCGGCTGGGCGCTGGCCGGCGGCGGCTTTCTGAACCTGTCGCTTGAACGGCGCGGGCGCAACCGCACCAACCGCGCAGGCGACGACCCGCGCTGCCAGTACAGCGACCCGTGCACGCTGACCAGCGGCAGGGAGGCCGCCTTCGACCGCCTCAACCACCGCTTCGGCGACGCCGAGTCCGACAACTCGTACCTGGCCTTCAATTCGGAAATGCCGCTCGCCGACGCGACGCTCTACGCCTCCGGGATATGGTCGCGGCGCGACACGCAGGCGGGCGGCTTCTACCGCCGCGCGCTCGACCGCCGCAACCGCCCGAACATCTACCCGGACGGCTTTCTGCCGATGATCAACACCGATGTTGAAGACGCCTCGCTGACTGTCGGCGCGCGCACACAACTCGGCGAGTGGGATGTGGACGCCAGCGTGACGCACGGCAGAAACACCTTTGAGTTTCGCGTGACCAACTCGCTGAATGTGTCGCTCGGCGACAACAGCCCGCGTTCCGCCGACTCCGGCGAACTGGTGTTCGGACAGACGACCTTCAACCTCGACGCGGTGAGGCCGCTGAACATCGGCCTGGCCGAACCGCTGAACCTGGCCGCCGGTTACGAATACCGCAGGGATGAATACGAGATCAAGGCGGGCGAGCCGGACTCTTACCGCGACGGCGGCGAGAACGGCCAGGACGGCACGCCGGGGACGCCGGGGATACAGGTGTTTCCGGGCTTCCGCCCCGAGAACGAGGCCGACGAGAGCCGCCACAACCACGCCTTCTACATTGACGCCGAAACTTGGCTTTCCGAGCGCCTGCGCGCAGGCGCCGCGGTGCGCTACGAGGATTACAGCGACTTCGGCAGCGACCTCAACGGCAAGCTGAGCGCGCGCTATGAATTCTCCGACCGCTTCGCGCTGCGCGGCACGCTGTCGTCGGGGTTTCGCGCGCCGGGGCTGGCGCAGCATTACTTCGACAATGTCAGCACGCAGTTCAATGTGGAAAACGGCGTGACCGTGGCCAGGGAGACGCTGACCGCGCGCAACGAGGCCGCCTTCGCGCGCGCCATCGGCGTGGAGGAACTGAAGGAGGAGACATCGTTCAATCTGAGTCTCGGCTTTGTCGCGCGGCCTTTCGACAACCTGTCGCTGTCGGTGGACGCCTATTTGATTGAGGTGGACGACCGCATCGTGCTGTCGAGCAGGCTCGGCGGCGACCAAATCCGCCCCGAACTGCAAGCCGCGGCGCTCGCCATCCTCAACAGGGACTACGGCTTCAACCTGGCCGACATCAGCGGCCTGCGCTTTCAGTTCTTCACCAACGCGATAGACACCCGCACGCGCGGCGTGGATGTCGTGGCCGAGTGGTCGCACTGGCTTGATCACGGCGCGTCGCTGAAACTGACCGGCGCGGCGAATGTCAATTCCAGCGAGGTGGAGGGCGGCATTGACCTGCCGGCGGGGCTGACGGCGGGCACCGATTTGTTCAGCGCCAACGAGGTCGGCTACATTGAGAGCGGGCACCCGCGCCAGAGTTACAAGTTTCAGGCGCACTACCTGCTGGGCGTGCACGACCTGACGCTGCGGCTGAACCGCTACGGCAGCGTGACTTCCAACTACGACGCCGTGCGCCAGACCTACGGCGCGAGATGGCTTGCCGACATTGAATACACGCACCATTTCGGCGCGGATGTGGACTGGACCGTCGGCGTCAACAACCTGCTCGACACCCGCCCGGAAAGAAACCTGCCGGAAAATTCGTTCAACGGCATTTTCCCGTACAACCGGCGCGCCTCGCCCTTCGACTACAACGGCGGGTTTTACTTCACCAGCCTGAAAGTCTCGTTCTGACAGTTGGCGGGCCGCGGCGCCCCTTCTGTCGTGCGGGGCGGCGGCGGGCGGGCGCGGCGGCCCGGCCAACCATGCGGCGCGGCGGCGCACCGGAAACGGCGGCAACAATGAAGGCGCCGGGCCGCGAACCTGCCAATTTTTCCCTGTCATTCTCTAAAATAAAGGCTGGCGGCGCCGGGCGCGCTGCCGCGCCCGGCAGAGAGGGCATGAATTGATGAAACGCTGGCAGGACAACAACGGGACATCACGGAAGGCATGGCGCGCCGTTGCGGGCGGCGCGGGCGTCGCTGCTGCGCTGGCGGCGGTGCTGGTGTGGGTGTCCGGCCAGTGGGGTGAGACGCCGGAGGCGGTTGTGGGGATTCCGGCGGCGGGGCAGGTTCCGGCGTCTGCGGTGGATGATTCGGCGGCGCAACAATCGGCGTCGGCGCCGTCTGCGGGTGTTCCGGTGAAGTCTTCGCCAATGCCGTCCGCGGGCGGCCCGTTGGCAGAGTCTGCGCCAACGCCTTCCGCCGATGACTCTGCCGCAGATACGCCAACGCCGTCCGCCCCGCCGGAAACGGTCGAGCGCATGAAACAGGCGCTGCAACAGATAAAGAGCGCGTCCATGCCGCCGTCCGAAGCGGCGATTGACGGAAAACGCGAGCGCCTGCTCGTCACACGCCGCCCCGGCATGGCCGAAATGCGCGGCGGCGCGTTCACGCTGCTGGCCGCGATGCAGGAAGTGGAAATAAGCCACCTTGGGGCGCTCGATATCACCATCGTTGAAGTGCCGGTCGGCTGGGATCTGGATCATCTGCGCCAAATCATCGCCGAAGACCCGTCGGTGGAGTCCGCCTCAAGGGACAGCGTGGTGCAGGCGCGAGGCCGGGTCGTGCCGAACGACCCGGATTTCGGTATCCAGCACAATCTCAACCAAAGCGGCGATGTGGATGTGGACGCGCCCGAGGCATGGGCCTACACCACCGGCAGCGAAGAGATTGTGGTCGCGGTGATAGACTCCGGCATTGATTACAGCCATCTGGACCTGCTGCCCAATCTGTGGGTCAACAGCAGCGAAATCGCGAACAACAACATTGACGACGACGGCAACGGTTATGTTGACGACATCTACGGCGTCAACGCCACCATTGAGGGAGTCGCAGACATCCGCCGGGGAGACCCCTGGGACGACACCGGGCACGGCACAGGGGTGGCCAGCGTGATTGGCGCACGCGGCAACAACAACGCGCTGCTGGCGGGCATCAACTGGAATGTACGGATTATGAGCATCAAGGCCATAGAAAGCGATAACAGGGGCCTTAGCAGCTACATTATAACCGGCATAGACTACATCGTGAAAATGAGAAGAGAAAGAAACATCAATATCAAGGTGGTGAACCTCAGTATCGGCTTCACGGTGAACTTGAAGGAGGACTGCCCGAGGGTATCTGCGCTGCTTTCGCTGTACAGGTCAATTGCCAGGCTCGGGGAAGAGGACATTCTGTTCGTCACATCCTCAGGCAACGCAGGGAGAGATATTGACTTGCCGGGCCAACCAACGGATGCCCCGGCATGTTTCGACCACGATCATCTCATCGCGGTCGCGTCTCAAACCGTCAGAGGCCGGCAAGTCATCGGCAATTACGGGATTACATCGGTTGATTTGACGGCCCCCGGCAGCGAGATTCCGACGGCGGGGATACCGAGCCTCTATGCGTGGCGCCCCCAGTCGCGAAAAGGTTCGCCGGATTCCGGCGTCAAAATTTTCCCCGACGGCCCCGACAGCACGGAATCCGCCGCCGACGCCGCGAGATGGACAGCGGACCCGCCCTGGGGACGGACGACGGAACAAAAGGTTGGCGGCCTCTATTCCTGGACCGACAGTCCCCGCAGCGCCGGCAATCCCGGTGGACTTTACGCCGGTGACCAAAACATTTCGCTGACATCTCCGCCGATTGACCTGAGCGCCTCCACGCCCGGAGAGGTCTGGCTGTTTCTCCGCGCCGACATCAGGACCGCTCTTGAGTACAGATTCGGCAGCAACGTGAACGTGCCTTGCAGATTTTGTGATGTGCTGTACCTCGAAATGTCCCGCAACTCCACGATGAACTGGACGACAAGAGAGGCCTGGAGCGGCTTCAACGGGTGGCGGGAGATGTCCGTCGCCATACCGGCCTGGGGCTATAAAAGAGATTTCCGTTTCAGGTTCCGGTTGGACACCAACGCCGCAACCAATCATGACGGAGTGTACATAGACAATATCCGGATTGTCAGCCACGACACGGGCGCCGACACCACGAGCAGCCGGTCCGGAACCTCTTATGCGGCGCCTCATGTCGCAGGCGCCGCGGCGCTGCTGTGGGCGCACCGGCCCGGCC
>JAPPQC010000016.1 GCA_028817225.1 Gammaproteobacteria bacterium
GGTGAGAGGCAGCGCCGCCATGCGGAAGTTGTATTCTCCGACGCGGACGCCGTTGCCACCGTCTCAAAAGGGATTACGGACAACCTGGTGCGCCAGATGAGCGTTCCGCGTGAAAAAATCACGGTCGTTTACAACCCGGTGGTGACGCCTGCAATACAGCGCCTCGCGGCGCAAACGCCGGACCATCCGTGGCTGCAACCCGGTTGCCCGCCTGTGGTGCTCGCCGTTGGCCGCCTGCATCCGGTAAAGGACTTTCCGACACTGCTTCGCGCGTTCGCCCGCCTTGAAAATCATGCCGGGCTGCGCCTTGTCATCCTCGGTGAGGGCGGGGAACGCGCGGCGCTTGAAAACCTGGCCGCCGAACTCGGCATTGCCGAACGGGTGAGTTTGCCCGGCTGGAAACGCAACCCTTTCGCGCTGATGCGCCGGGCGCGGCTTTTCGTCGTGTCTTCACGCGCCGAGAGTTTGTGCAATGTCCTGATTGAGGCGATGGCCTGCGGTTGTCCGGTCATCAGCACCGTCGGCGGGAATATGAACGGGCCGCAGGAGATACTGGAAAACGGCAAATGGGGCGGGTTGGCCCCGGTCGGTGACGACGGGGCGCTGGCGGCGGCGATGAACAAGGCGCTGCAAACCGTGCCCGACCGCGAGGCGCTGCAACGGCGGGCGGCATTCTTTTCGGCGGAGCGGGTGGCGAAGGAAGTTGAAAAGGTGCTGGTCGGCGCCCGCCGCGAACAATGACGATGCGGCGTGCGGCGAAGCCGGTGGCCGGTGCCGTGGCGCATGGCCGCGCGGTGTTTGCGGCATGAAAGCGTGGCTGGCGGGGCGGCGCGCGAAAAGGCCGGTTGGCGAGATTCCGCCGCCGCCGCTGCCGGACGGCATCGAGATCACCGGCTACATCGCCGAGGGTTCGCGCTCCCATGTCTATGAGGGCCGCCACCGCGGCGAGCACGCCGTTATCAAGGTGTACAAGCCGTACTACATCGGCAAATACCGCAGGCGCTACCGGGTCAACATCGCGCAATTTGAGTACGAGCGCAACCGGGCCTTTTATTCAATCGCGGCGCTGAGCCGCCATGTCTCGGTTCCGCTGGCGTGGGCGCCCGGCGACGGCGGCGGGCAGGCCGCCTTTCTGGTGCAGCGTTTCGTCAACCGGCTGACGGTGTTTGAGGCGCTGCAAGACCCGGACAGCGGCGTCTCGCTGAAGGAGATGGCCGGCTTCGTCGAGTTCATCATCGGCGAGGCCGCGCGCCACGGCCTGCACGACATTGACCTCCACGCGAAAAACACCGTGGTGGCGAGGGATGAACACGGCTGGTGGCCGGTCATCGTTGATTTCAACCGGATGCCGCAATACCTGCACCCGCCCGGCCTGTGGATGGCCGCCGCCTTCCGCCTCGGCCTGCGCGACAAGGCGCACCGCGACCGCCGCAATTTGCGGGCGTGGCGCAACCTGCTTGACAAGGGGGAGTAGAATGAAACCCGCGATGAAAGAAGAGAGGAAAGGCGAAGAAACCGGGCGCGACAATGTGGACTGGGAAGTCTGCCAGTACCAGAACGAGCAACTCCACGAACTGTCCCTGAAATGCCGCAAGGACAAGCACTACCGCCGCCGCATCAAGGCGAAGAAGGGCGCCGACGACCTGCTGAAGTCGCTGGGCGTGGCGCTGCCGGAGGGGATAGACGCGAGGTTTGTCGTCAACACCAACAAAACCTGGTATTTCGTCCTGCCGCAAAGGCCGAACCTGAAAGGGCGCGACGAGCAGGAACTGGGCCGCGATGTCCCCGGCGTCGTCAATGTGGCGAGTTTTGCCGGCACCGTGGCGTCGTTTTACGGCTGCATCCGCAGTTAGCCCCCGCGCGGCCTCAGCGCGACACCGGCCCGAGCACCGCCAGCAGCACAATGCCGATCAGCGCCGCGACCGGCGCCTCGTTGAACCAGCGATACCAGACATGGCTGTGCCGGTTGGCGCCGCGCCGGAAGGCCGCCAGCAGCAAGCCGCACCAGACATGGTAGATGCCCAGCAGCGCGACCAGCGCCAGTTTGGCGTGCATCCAGCCGGCGGCGGCGTAGGGCCGGGGGCTGGTCAGATACGCGCCGATGCCGAACAGCACCGTCAGCACGGCGCCGGGCGTCATGATGCCGACGAACAGTTTTCGCTCCATCACCTTGAAGCGCTCGATGCCGGCGCCGTCCGTGGCCGATGCGTGATAGACGAACAGCCGCGGCAGGTAGAACAGGCCGGCGAACCAGGTCACCATGAAGACCAGGTGCAGCGCCTTGAACCAGTAAAATGCCATTGTGAAGTTGCCGTTGAAAAGGAATGAACCGGGCCCGATGATACCAGCGCCGCCGCGTTCGCGCCAGCGCCGCGCGCGGGCGGTTTTGCCGGCGGGCGTCCAGCGCATACACTATCGGTCATGATACGCGCGGCAGTCATCGGCGGCGCCGGCTACACCGGCCTGGAATTGGTGCGCCTGTTGCTCGGCCACCCGCAAGTGGAACTTGCACAGGTGGTCTCGCGCAGCCGCGCCGGGGAGCCGCTCGCGCCGGAATTCCCGGCGATGCGCGACAAGACCGCGCTGTGCTACCGCGCCGCCCTCGACGGCGCCGACGCCGACGGGCTGGATGTCGTCTTCTTCGCGACGCCGAACGGCGTGGCGATGAAGCAGGCCGAACAGTGGCTGTCGTCCGGCGTGCGCGTGATTGACCTGGCCTCCGACTTCCGCCTGTCCGACGCCGCCGAATGGCGGCGCTGGCACGGTGAGGAGCACGCCTGCCCCGGCCTGCTGGCGCAGGCGGTGTACGGGCTGCCGGAACTGAACCGCGACCAAATCCGCGGCGCGCGCCTGGTCGCCAACCCCGGCTGCTACCCGACCTCGGTCATCCTCGGCCTCAAGCCTGCGCTGGAGGCGGGCGCCGCCGATGTGTCGTGCCTGATTGCCGACGCCAAATCCGGCGTCAGCGGCGCCGGGCGGCGCGCGCAAACCGGCCTGCTGCTGGGCGAATGCGGCGAGAACTTCAAGGCCTACAAGGCGTCACGCCACCGCCACTGGCCCGAAATCAGCGAGCAACTCGGGCGCATCGCCGATGCCCCGGTGGGGCTCAGCTTCACGCCGCACCTGCTGCCGGTGTCGCGCGGCATTCATTCAACGCTGTACTTCCGCACCGCGCTCGACCAGCCCGCGCTGCAAGCGTGCTTTGAGCAGGCCTGGGCCGGCGAGCCTTTCGTCGAGACGCTGCCCGCCGGCAGCCATCCGGAAACGCGCTGGGTGCGCGGCAGCAATGTCTGCCTGATGGCGGTGCACCGCCCGCAGACAGCCGATGTCGCCAAGGTGCTGGTCGTCATTGACAACCTGGTCAAGGGCGCCGCCGGGCAGGCGGTGCAGAACATGAACCTGATGTTCAACTTCGATGAAACCGCCGGTCTGCGCGGCTGGTTTCCGACCTTCTGACGATGGCGCCGAACCGCCCCCGCGCCGCACAGGGCCGCCCGGCGCGGTGGACGCGCCCCGCCGACTGGCCGCCCGGTTTTTTCGTCTGGCTGGCGTTTCGCATGCGCCTGCTGCGGCTGTACCTCGGCGGGCGCTCCTTTGTGAAGATGTTCGCGGCGGTTTTTGTGGTGCTGTCGTGGTCGGCGGCGTTTTACCTGCTGGGCTACACCGTTGAACACGACCGCTTCAACGCCGCCTTCGGCGAACTGGCGCAAATCGAGGGCTTTGACGACACGCTGGACGAGCAAAGCACTGCGCTGAAACTGGTCGCGGTCAGAACCCGCGCCAACCTGCTGCGCGAGACCGCGCAGCAGATGCGAAACGAGTTGTACCAGAAAGAGCGCGACCTCGCCGAGATGAAGGAACAACTCTATTTCTACCGCCGGGTCATCGCGCCGGAGGATTTGCAGCAGGGCGTCGCGATTCTGTCGGCGCACCTGGAGAAGCCGGCGACGGACGGGCGCTTCCCGTTTGAACTGGTGCTGCGCCAGGGCGCGCGCAAGGACAAGATGGCGAAGGGCAGCATCCGCCTGCGCGTGGCCGGCACGTTGGACGGCGCCGGCAGGCAGTTGCCGATGGACGATTTCTACGAGGGCGAGCGGCGGTTCGCGTTCAAGTATTTCCAGCGCATCAAGGGGCGGATTTCGCTGCCGGAGCACTTTGTGCCGGCGAGCGTCGAGGTGAAGGTCAGCGCCGACAAGGCCGACCCGGTGGTCCGGATGTTCCGCTGGGGGCGCCTGCTGAGCGCGGCGGAGCCGCCCCTCAATCCCCCCGCCGGGTCGTCCCTTGAGCCGGTCGGGAGTTTGCCGGAGTCGCCGCCCTGAAGCGCCCCGGCGCACGCGCGCACATGCTATAATGTCCGTTGCAATGCAAGCAAAGGAGCAAACCGATGGCTGAAATGCAATCCCTGATCTTCACCGAGGCCGCCGCGGCCAAGGTCAAGTCGCTGATTGACGAGGAGAACAACGACAACCTCAAGTTGCGCGTGTTCGTCTCGGGCGGCGGCTGCGCCGGTTTTCAATACGGCTTCACTTTTGATGAGAACATCCAGGAAGGCGACACCCGGGTCGAGAAAGGCGGCGTTATGCTGCTCGTTGACCCGATGAGCCACCAGTACCTGATGGGCGCGGAGATTGACTACACTGAAGGGCTGGAAGGCGCCCAGTTTGTCATTCGCAATCCGAACGCGACGACGACCTGCGGCTGCGGCTCTTCTTTCTCCCCCGCCTGAAACCTCACCCCTCTTGCCCCGCGCCTTGCGGCGGCGGGCGATAGACGGCGCCGAGCAGCGCCGCCTGGCGCGCGCCGGTGGCCGCCGGAATCACGCCGCTGGCGCGCGCGAGGCGCTGTCTGGCGAGCCACGCGAACGCCAGCGCCTCGACCCGGTCGGGCGGCACGCCCTCGGCTTCGGTGCTGCACACGCGAATGCCAATCAGCGCGCTGAGTCGTTGCATCAGATGGCGGTTGCGCACGCCGCCGCCGCACACCAGCAGCGTTTCGGCGGCGGCGGCGTGGCGCCGCACCGCGTCGGTGATGGTGGCCGCCGTCAGTTCGGCCAGCGTCGCCTGCACTGCGGCGGGGTCGGCGCCGTCCTCCAGATACTCCTCAAGCCAGCCGACGGGAAACTGGCTGGTGCAGAAACTCTTCGGCGGCGGCGCCGAAAAGGGCGGGTGGTCGAGCAGTCGCGCCAGCAGGTCGCGGTCGGGCGACGCGCCGGCGGCCCAGCGGCCTTCGTCGTCAAAAGGCTGTTGCCGGTGGCGCATCGTCCAGGCGTCCATCAGGCAGTTGCCGGGGCCGGTGTCGAAGCCGGCGACCTCGCCGCCGCCGAGGACGGTCAGGTTTGCGATGCCGCCGATGTTGACGATCGCCGCGCGCTCAATGTGCCCGAACAACTCCCTGTGAAAGGCCGGCGTCAGCGGCGCGCCCTGGCCGCCGAGCGCGATGTCGGCGCGCCGGAAATCGGCGACCGTGGTCAGGCCGGTTCTGGCGGCGACGATGTTGGGGTCGCCGATTTGCACGGAGTAGGGGCAGTCGTCGTCCGGGCGGTGCAGCAGGGTCTGCCCGTGCAGGCCGACGGCTTCAATGGCGCCGGCGGCAAGGCTTTGGTCTTCAATCAGGCCGAGCACGGCGTCGGCGAACAGATGGCCGAGTTCGCAGTCAAGCCGCGCCAGTTCCGACAGCGGCGCGTGCCCGCTTTGCAGGTTCGTGATGCGCTGCGCGACGGCCCGATCAATCGGGCGGCTGGCAAAGGCGATCAGCGTGGCGCCGCCGTCAAAGTCCACCGCCGCGACATCCACCGAGTCCAGACTGGTGCCGGACAGCGCCCCCAGATAAATCGCCGGCATCGCTCAGGGCCGCTGGCCCGGCCCGCCGTCGGCCTTGTCCGCCGCCTCGCCGAGCGAGGCGACATATGCCTGGTTGATCAGGTTGAGTTTGGCGAAGGTGCCGCGCGTCGTCTCGCGGAAGTGCGGCCTCTTTGATTTCGGCAGCGGCCTTGAGTTGGGCAGTTTGACCGTCAGCGGGTTCTTGTGGACGCCGCCGACGCGGAATTCATAGTGCAGGTGCGGGCCGGTTGAAAGCCCGGTCGAGCCGACATAGCCGATGACCTGCTTCTGCTTCACATACGAACCCACGCGCTGGCCGCGGCCATAACGCGACAGGTGCGCGTAGAGCGTGCTGTAACCGCGGTCGTGGCGGAGGATGACGGTTTTGCCGTAGCCGCCCTTTCTGCCGCGGTGGATGATCTTGCCGTCGCCGGTCGCGCGCACCGGCGTGCCGCGTTTTGCCGCGTAGTCCACGCCCCGGTGCGCGCGCACCTTGTTCAGCACCGGATGCAGGCGCCGCGCGCTGAAATGCGAACTGACGCGGGTGAACTCCAGCGGGTTGCGGAGAAAAGGCTTTCTGACGCGGCGCCCGTTTTCCATGTAGTAATCGGTCTTGCCGGCGGCGTCGGTGTAGCGGGCGAGGCGGTAGGTTTTCTTGCGGTTCAGAAACTCGACGGCGGTGATGTGGTTGTCCTTCCATTTCTCGCCGTCAACATAACTTTCCTCGTAGAGCACGGTGAAGCGGTCGCCGCCGCGGATGTCATAGACGAAGTCAATGTCCCAGCCGAGCAACTCGCCCATCTCGACGATGATTTTGTCCGAAAGCCCGGCCTTCTTGCCCGCCAGATACAGCGAATCGGCGATGACGCCGGACGCAAAAACTTCCCTTTTTTCAACGGGTAACAGGTGCTTTTCAAGCGCGTAACCGCCGCCGTCGCGCGCCGAGACGACGATGTGCTCCACCCGCGATGGCCGGTACACCAGTTGCGCCATCTCGCCGTCGCTGATCCCGAGTTCAAGCGGTCGCCCGGGGCGAAGATTGGCCAGCAGTTTTCTGTCTTTCTTTTTCAGCGCCAGCAGGTGCCGCATGGTTTTGTGCAGATCAAAGCGGTCGAGAATGCCGGAAAGGGTGTCGCCCGGCTGAACGGTGTAATGACGGACTTGCACATGGTCGGCGGGCGCGTCCGGCGCCGGCGCGGCGGCGGATGGTTCTTCGACTTCAATGTAGGCAATTTCGGTCGGCGTTTGACGCGGCTGTTCCGCCGCCGCCTGCGCTGTTTGTGCTGTCTGCGCCGTCTGTTCCGGCTGCGCGGCCTGCGCCGTCTGCGGCAGTTGTTCGGTGCGGGCGGAGAGGACGAAGACGACGACGCCGCTCAGCAACGCCGCGCTGATGAGAAGGCGCAGGCGCCGCTTGCGGGCGGTATCATCGCGCCGCCGGGCGCCCCGGATGTCGTGTCGCGTCATTGGTGGATGGCGGAAAAACAAAAAACAGTTTGAAATTACAAGCGGGTAAAGATACTCTCAGTTCCTGAATTGTCAATAACCGATGTTGTTTTTGTGATGAAATCCGCAATGAAGACCGATGCCGCCGAACTGCTGAGGGGCGCGGTGGATGTGCTGCTGCCGGACGAACTGCGGCAGCGCCTGGACGCGGGCGCGCCGCTGGTGGTCAAGGCCGGTTTCGACCCGACGGCGCCCGACCTGCACCTCGGCCACACCGTCCTGATCAACAAACTGCGCGAATTCCAGCGCCAGGGGCACGCCGTCAAATTCGTCATCGGCGACTTCACCGGCATGATCGGCGACCCCAGCGGCCGCAGCAAGATGCGCCCGCCGCTGACGCGCGAGCAGGTCATTGAAAACGCCGCGACCTATTCGGCGCAGATTGAGCGGATTCTCGACCGCGACGCCACCGAGATTTGTTTCAACTCAAAATGGCTGGAGAAGTTGCCGGCGAAATCCGTCGTTGAACTGGCCTCGCAGCACACCGTCGCCCGCATGCTCGAGCGCGACGACTTCAGCAAGCGTTACGCCGGCGGCCAGCCCATCGGCATCCACGAGTTTCTGTACCCGCTGTTGCAGGGCTACGACTCGGTCGCGCTGAACGCCGATGTTGAACTCGGCGGCGTGGACCAGAAATTCAACCTGCTGCTCGGCAGGGAACTGCAGAAAAACCACGGCCAGGCGCCGCAGGTGGTGATGACGATGCCGCTGCTTGAGGGGCTGGACGGCGTGCGCAAGATGTCGAAGTCGCTCGACAACACCATCGGCGTCACCGAGCCGGCGGGCGAGATGTTCGGCAAACTGATGTCGCTGTCGGACGAGTTGATGTGGCGCTATTTCACGCTGTTGAGTTTCCGCTCATCGGCGCAGATCGAGGCGCTGAAGCGGCAGGTCGCGGACGGGCGCAATCCGCGCGATGTCAAGTTTGAACTGGCGCGCGAGATCGTCGCCCGCTTTCACGACGCCGGCGCGGCGGAGCGGGCGCACGCCGGTTTCATCGAGCGTTTCAGCAAACACGCGATTCCCGGCGACATCGAGGTGCGCGATGTGTGCATCGAGGGCGACAGCCTGCCGCTGCCGCAACTGATGAAGAAGTCGTCGCTGACCGGCTCGTCGTCGGAGGCGCTGCGGATGATCAAACAGGGCGCGGTTCGGATAGACGGCGAGAAGGTCGGCGACTGCGGTCTTGAAATCAAGGCCGGCAGCGACCATGTCTATCAGATAGGCCGCCGCCGTTTTCAGCGTATCCGCCTGATCAAGTCCTGACCGCGCCGCGCGCTGTTTTCCAGCAGTTTGCGGTGCAGTCGCGCAATCTTGCGCCGCAGTTGCTCCCTGTCGCCGCGGTTGTCAATGACGATGTCCGCGGCCCGCAGCCTTTCCTCGGCGCCGGCCTGGGCCGCGATGATGCGCTTCGCCTGCGCCGCGTCGCCGCCGTCGCGCGCGACAATGCGCCGCACCCGCGTTTCTTCGTCGCAGTCAATGACGACGACGACATCGGCGAGGTCGCTCATGCCGGCCTCAATCAAAAGCGGCGCGGTGATGATGCAGCAGGCGTTGTCCGCGGCCAGCGCAAGCACGCGCTTTTCGGTCTCGCGCCTGACGCGGGGATGGAGTATCGCGTTCAGCCGCCGCCGCGCGTCGTCGTCGCTGAAGATTATCTCGCGCAGCCGGGCGCGGTCGAGCGCGCCGTCGCCGCCGATGATGCCGGCGCCGAAGGCGGCGGCGATTTCATCGAGTTCCGGGCGCCCCGGCGCGGTCAGTTCGCGCGCGATTTCATCGGCATCCACGACCGGCGCGCCGAGCGAGCGGAACACCGCGTTCGCCTCGCTCTTGCCGCAGCCGATGCCGCCGCTCAATCCAATCCGTATCACGGCCATTCCCCGCCGCCGAGCAGCACTCGCAGCGGGTCTCTGAGCGTCTCGCCGAACAGCAGGCAGACCCACCCGGCCAGCGCCAGGTACGGGCCGAACGGTATCCGCGTCGTGCGTTTCCAGCGCCCGGCGGCGATCATCGCAAGGCTCGCCGCAAGCCCGGTGACCGACGCCAGCAGCACGATGCCGGGCAGCGCCTGCCAGCCGAACCAGGCGCCGAGCGCGGCCAGCAGTTTCATGTCGCCGCCGCCCAGCCCCTGTTGCTTCCTGACGGCGGCGTAGCACTGGTTCATCGCGGCGAACGAAAGGTATCCGCCAATCGCGCCCAACACCGCCGACGCGGCGTCGGTGAACAATCCGAAACTGTTGACGGCAAGGCCCAGCCACAGCAGCGGCAGCGTGATTGCATCCGGCAGCAGGCCGTCGCGCAGGTCAATCGCGACCAGCGCAATCAGGCAGGCGCTGAGCGCGGCGCCCGCCGCGAACGCCGGCGGCGCCTGGTGCACCGCCAGCACGCCGACCAGCGCCAGCGCCGTCGCCAGTTCGACAACCGGGTAGCGCGGGCTGATGGGCGCGCGGCACCACGCGCAGCGCCCCCTCAGCGCGAGGTAACTCAGCAGCGGGATGTTGTGCCAAGCCTTCAATGGCCGCCGGCAGGCGGGGCAGTGCGAGGCGGGCGACGCCAGCGACAGCGCGTCTTCCCCGTCGTCCTCATCGCCGCCGTCGGCGCCGCGGCCTGCGTCGCGCCGCGCGAGCATCTTCGGCAGCCGGACAATCACCACATTCAGGAAACTGCCGAGCACCAGGCCGGCGATGAAAGCGGCGGCCTGCCATTGCCAGGGAATGTCGGGCATACCGGATTATAGTGCAAATCCCAGGTTGAAAATCGGCAGGTACATCGTCGCGATGATCCAGCCGACGATGCCGGCGATCAGCAGAATCAGACACGGCTCGGTCAGTTGAATCACGCGGTCGGCTTTGGCGGCGATTTGCTCGTCGTAATACGCGGCGATTTGCCGGAACGATTCGTCGAGATGCCCGCTGTCCTCGCCGATGCGAACGACCTGCTCGAAGAAGCGGTCGAAGAAGGCGGCGCGCCGGATGGCGTCGGAAAACCCCGCGCCTTCCTCAAGGCGCGCCGAAATGCCGTCGAGCACCTCGCGAAAGACCGCGTCGGGCGACGAGTCGGACAGCCATTCCATCGCCGTCGCCAGCGGCACGCCGGCGCCGTAGGCGGGGCCGACGACGGTGGCGAACAGGCGGCACCAGTACGCCTTCCTGAGCGCGCCCGCCAGCGGCAGGTGCAGCACCAGCCTGCCGGTTGCGCGGCGAAACCAGTGCGCGTTGCGGTGCAGCAGCAGCGCGGCGGCGGCCAGCGCGGCCAGCAGCGCGGCGGCGCGCGGGCCGTGTTCGGAAAGGTGCGAGAACAGGCGCAGCGTCCGCCGCGTGTAGTCCGGCAACTCGCCGCCGAAACCGGCGTAGAAAGACTCAAACTGCGGTATCACCGTCAGCAGCAGCACGCCGACGACGACGGCGGACGCGGCCAGCACCGTCGCCGGATAGACGACGGCGCGCTTCAGTTTCTGCCGTATCTTCTCGTGCTTCTCGCGCTGCGCCGCCAGTTCCGCCGCCAGCGGCGCGAGGCGCCCGCTGCTCTCGCCGGCTTGCAGGATGTGGACGATGAAGCGGTGGCGCGGGTGCAGGTGCGGCGCAAGGCTTTGCGCGAGGCCGCCGCCGGCCTCGATGTCCTGCCACACCAGCGTCAGCGTCCGCCGCAGGCGCGGCTTCGCCTGCCGCCGCAGCAGATTGAAGACATCGCCGACCGGCAGCGACGCGCGCAGCAGCGTCGCCAGTTGCCGCAGCACCACCGTCACATCGCGCCCGCCGAGACGCCGCGCCGGCCTACCGCAGTTTGCCTCGACCAGGATAACGCCTTGCACAGCAAGGGATTGCTCCAGATCGCCTTTGTCGCGCGCCGCGCGCTGCCCCGACACGGCTTCGCCGCCGGACGACAAGCCGCGCCACCGGAACCACTTTTTCCGTGGTGTGGTCATTGGTCAGCGACATTGTGACGGCAGGTATTTGGAGGCGAGTTTGTCACTGGCATTCTCCGCGTCCTCGTCAGGCCCACATTTCCACTTGACGATGTTATTTCTTATGGTTGCTTTCAGCTGCAAAACCTTGCTTCCGGCAGTACCTCCGATATCACTGTTCAAAGTTAGTTTGAGAAGGCCAGCGGTAGGGTCACCGTCTTCTGGTTTACTTTCATAGTCAATGTCGGACACATAATCACTCGTCAGTGTCTCATCAATGCCGGCTGCTGCCGCATCCTTCGGCAATTTCGCCTCCGTAATGTAATACTCCCCAATCAGCACCTTCATCGAGGCCGCGACATTCAGCGCGTCCGCGATTTTCGCGCGCACGGTATAATCCTGGTACGCCGGCACCGCCAGCGACAACAAAATACCGACAATGGCGATTGCAATCATCAATTCAATCAGCGTAAAGCCGCCTGTTTTCCCGCTTGTTTTCAGTTTTCTCATGACAATACCTCCTGTTTCTGGTTGTCGCCGCCATCCTCGCCCGCGGCGGGGCTTTGCGGCGGCCACAGCCGACGAGCGGTAGCAAATGGCCGATGAATGACCAAAAACCGGCTCCGCCGCCCCCGCTGAGGGTTGCGCTGGCGCAGCAGAACTTCGTCGTCGGCGACCTGCGCGGCAACGCCGAACGCATCGTGCGCCTCGCGCGCGAGGCGCGCACGAACGGCGCGCGGCTGATTGTCTTTTCCGAGTTGTCGCTGACGGGCTATTCGCCGGAGGATTTGCTGCTGCGCGACGACTTCATCGCCGCCGCCGCCGACGCGGTGGAGGAAGTCGCGCGCGCCGCCGCCGGCATTGACCTCATCGTCGGCGCGCCGGTGCGCGAGCACGGCCATCTGTTCAACGCCGCGCTGCACCTGTCGGACGGGCGCGTCGCGCACCGCTGCCGCAAGCGCAGTTTGCCGAACTACGAAGTGTTCGACGAGAAGCGCTACTTCAGCGCCGGGCCGGACGAGGCCTGCGTGTTCCGGGTGGACGGCGTTGCGCTCGGGCTGACGGTGTGCGAGGACATCTGGCAGCCGCACGCCGCCGCCGACGCGGCGCGCGCCGGCGCCGATTGCCTGGTCAATCTCAGCGCCTCTCCGTTTGATGTCGCCAAGCAGGCGCGGCGCGACGAGACGCTGCGCGCGCGCATCGGCGAGACCGGCCTGCCGGTGATTTATGTCAACCAGGTCGGCGGCCAGGACGACCTGGTGTTTGACGGCGATTCAAGGGTGTTCAACCGCGCCGGGCGCTGCGTGTTTCGCGCGCCGCCGTTCGAGGAGGGTGTCTGGTGTTGCGACATCGGCGCCGACGCCGCCGCTTGCGACGAGACGCCGCCGCAGGTGGCGCCGGTCGAGATCATCCGGCGCGCGCTGTCAACGGGGCTGCGCGATTATGTGGAAAAGCACGCTTTCGCCGGCGTCGTCGTCGGCCTGTCGGGCGGCATTGACTCGGCGCTGGTGCTGATACTGGCGGTCGAGGCGCTCGGCGCCGCGCGCGTCAAGGCGGTGATGATGCCCTCGGAATACACATCGGCGCAAAGCATTGAAGACGCGCGCCTGATTGCGCGCAACGCCGGCGTCGAGTTGCTTGAGGTGCCGATCACCAATGTCTTCGAGACGATGCTGGCGGAACTGGCGCCGGTGTTCAAGGGCCGGCAACGCGATGTCACCGAGGAGAACCTTCAGGCGCGCATTCGCGGCAGTCTGCTGATGTCCATTTCCAACAAACTCGGCCTGATGGTCGTGGCGACCTCCAACAAGAGCGAACTGGCGGTCGGCTACTCGACGCTGTACGGCGACACCGTCGGCGGCTACGCGCCGCTGAAGGATTTGTTCAAGAACCGCGTCTATCAACTGGCCGCCCACTGCAACCGCGAACGCGAGCGGATTCCGCGCAGCATCATCGAACGCGCGCCGACGGCGGAACTGGCGCCGGGGCAACTGGACACCGACAGCCTGCCGCCGTACCCGGTGCTGGACGCGATACTCGAGCAACTGATTGAGCACGACGCCACCGCCGCCGGCCTGGCCGGGCGCGGTTTCGACGCCGCGACGGTGCGCCGCGTGCAGCGGATGGTCGTCGCCAGCGAATACAAAAGACGCCAGTCGGCGCCCGGCCCGAAAATCACGCCGCGCGCGTTCGGCAGGGACCGCCGCTATCCGGTCACCTGCCGTTTCGGCGGCGATTCGCGTGAATGAAGAGACTGAAGAACAGGCGGCGCCGGCGGCGCTTTCAGGTTCGGTTTGCCGAAGGCAACCCGCGAGCGGCGCGGGGCGCCGAACGGCGGGGCGTCAGTGGCGCGCTTTCAGGTTCAGTTTGTCGAGGAGGCTGTCGGCGAGGCGGTTCAGCGCGGCCATCCAGCCGCGCCGCCCCTCGCGCGCGAGCGCGCCGACCGGCTTCATGTCGGCGTCGAGATAGTCGGGGTAGTTGTGCATCAGCACCTTGATGGTGTCGTCGGCGAGGTCGTCGGCGCCGAGCCGCCGGTAGGCGTCCGCCATCAGGTAGAGGCCGTCGGGCGTGTTCTGCGCGCCGTCGTACTGCTCCAGCATGTATTTGATGCGGTTGACCGCCGCCACATAGCTGCCCTGGCGCAGGTAGAACCCGGCGACGCGCATCTCGTAAATCGCCAGCAGGTTGCGCAGCACGACCAGGTGCGCGCCGGCGCTGTCGCGGTAGGTGCTTTCCGGGAAATTCTCGTGCAGGTGCCTGAACGCCATGAAAGACTCCATCAGCGGGCGCGGGTCTTTCGTCGTGCGGTCGCGCGGCACAATCTTGTTCAGCAGGTTGCGCCCGTAATTGAACCAGGCCAGCCCTTTCAGGTAATAGGCGTAGTCCAGGTTCGGGTGGTTCGGGTTGTTCTTGATGAAACGTTCGGTCATCACCGTCGCCGTCTCGCTGTCTTCAATCTTGTAGTGCGCGTAGGCGTTCTCCAGCAGCGCCGCCTGCGAGTGGCGGCTGAACGGGAAGGTGGTCTCGAGTTTCCGGTAGTTCTCTATCGCGGCGCTGTAATAGCCGCTTTGCAAACTGGTCTTGGCGGTCTGGTACAGCGCCTCGGCCTGCACCTCCTCATCCGGTTTGGGATCGAATACCGAGCAGCCGGCCAGCGCCGCAAAGTACACGGACAGAAGGGCGGCCAGCAAATAATGCCTTGGGTGATGTGTGGGGTGATGTCGGGGCATTCCGGTTCGTCGTTGTGGGTAAGCCGCCGGCGGCGCGCCGACGGAATCCCGCCAATTATAGCGCGAACGAAGTGAACGCGAAGGTGGACGAGGTGAACGGCGAGGTGCTGCGGGCCGTCATCGGCGCCGCGCAGTCCGGCGCGCGCCTTGACCGCGCGCTGGCCGGGCTGTTTTCCGGTTATTCGCGCAGTTTCCTGCAGGAATGCATCCGGCAGGGGCGCGTGCTGGTGGACGGCAGCGTGCCGAAGGCGCGCGACATCGTGTCCGGCGGCGAGCACATCGCTTTCAGGCCGCCTCCGGCGCCGACGGACGCCGTCGCCGCCGAGCCGTTGCCGCTCGCCGTCATTTACGAGGACGACGACCTGCTGGTCATTGACAAACCGCCCGGCCAGGTTGTGCACCCCGCCGCCGGGCACCGCGGCGGCACCGTGCTGAACGCGCTGCTGCACCGCTGTCCGCAACTCGCGGCGCTGCCGCGCGGCGGCATTGTGCACCGCCTGGACAAGGGAACCAGCGGCCTGATGGCCGTCGCCAAGACGCACCTCGCGCACCAGTCGCTGGTGTCGCAGTTGCAGGCGCGGACGGTGAAACGCCGTTATCTCGCGCTGGTGTGCGGGCGCCCCGTCGCCGGCGGTGAAGTCGCGGCGCCGGTTGGCCGCCATCCGCGCGACCGCAAGCGCATGGCCGTGCGCGACGGCGGCAGGGCGGCGGTGACCCGCTACCGCATCGCCCGCCGCTTCGCCGCGCACACGCTGCTGGATGTGGAACTGGAAACCGGGCGCACGCATCAGATACGGGTTCATCTGGCGCACGTCAACTACCCGGTCTTCGGCGACCCGGTGTATGGCGGGCGTTTTCGCCCGGTCGCCGGCGCGCCGCCGCAGGCGCAGGACGAACTGCGCGCCTTCGCGCGCCAGGCGCTGCACGCCGCCGAACTGTCGCTGCTGCATCCGGCCACGCACAAGACCTGCCACTGGCGCGCCGAACCGCCCGATGATTTGCGCCGCCTGCTGGCGTTGCTTGAGCGCATTGAAGAGCCTGTGGAAGAGTGCATCGAAGGGCGCATCGAAGGGCGCATTGAAACCGGCGATGGATGAAATACGCAACGGCTTCGTCCGCCCCGGCTGGAGCGCGCCTTCGCGCGTCGGCGCATGCATGACAACGCGCGAGGGCGGTTGCAGCGCGCCGCCGTTTGACAGTCTGAACCTCTCGGCAAATGTTGGTGACGACGCCGACTGCGTCGCACAAAACCGCCGCCGCCTGCGTGAACGCCTGCATCTGCCCGCCGAACCGCTGTGGCTTGAACAGCAGCACGGCGCGTGCGTCGTCGTCGCCGAACAGGTCGCCGGACAACCGCCGCCGCACCGTGCCGATGCCGCCGTGTCGTTTGAGGCCGGGCAGGTTTGTGTGGTAACCGTTGCCGACTGCCTGCCGGTGCTGTTTTGCGACCGCGGTGCGCGCTGCGTCGGCGCCGCCCACGCCGGCTGGCGCGGTCTGGCCGATGGTGTGCTGGAGGCGACGGTCGCCGCGCTCGGTTGTCCGCCGGCGGAACTGCTTGCCTGGCTGGGGCCGGCCATCGGGCCGCATGCGTTTCAGGTCGGTGACGAGGTGCGCGAGCGCTTTGTGCGACAGGACGAAGACTGCGCGCTCGCGTTTTTGCCGGACAACACCGGCGCCTGGATGGCCGATTTGTGCCAGTTGGCAAGACTGCGGTTGCGGCGGCTGGGCGTCGCCGAAATCACCGGCGGCCATCATTGCACCTGGCACGATGAACGGCATTTTTTCTCGCACCGCCGCGACCGCCGCAGCGGACGCATGGCCGCGCTGATCTGGCTTCGGCACGGCGGCGGCGCTTGAAGAGCGCTTGAAAGGCGGCTTGAAAGGCGTTTGCAAGACGCTTGAAAAGAGCCGTTCGCACCCGCATATTTTCTTCATGAAACGGAGATTTTGATGCGTACCGACAAACTGACAACCCGCTTTCAGACGGCATTGCAGGAAGCGCAGTCGCGCGCGCTCGCCAACGACCACCAGTTCATCGAGCCGCTGCATCTGCTGGCGGCGCTGCTTGAGGACGGCGGCGGCTCGGCGGCGCATCTGCTGCAATTGTGCGGCGTGGATGTGGCGGCGGTGCGCCAGCGCATTGAGCGCGAAATCGGGCGCCTGCCGCGGGTCGAGGGCGCCGCCGGCGAGATGCATGTGTCGAAAGACCTGCTGCAGTTGCTGAACATCTGCGAGAAACTCGCGTTGGAGCGCGGCGACGCCTACATCGCGTCCGAACTGTTTTTGCAGGCGCTGATGGGCAGCGACGACCGCGCCGGCGTCATCCTGCGCGAGGCCGGCGCCGACGAAGCCGCGCTGAAACAGGCGCTTGACCATTTGCGCGGCGGCGAGCCGGTGGATGACGCCGGCGCCGAAGACCAGCGCCAGGCGCTGGAGCGCTACACCGTGGACATGACCGAAATGGCGGCGCAGGGCAAACTCGACCCGGTCATCGGGCGCGACGACGAAATCCGCCGCGTCGTCCAGGTGTTGCAGCGCAGGACCAAGAACAACCCGGTGCTGATCGGCGAACCCGGCGTCGGCAAGACCGCCATCGCCGAGGGGCTGGCGCAGCGCATCGTCAACCGCGAGGTGCCCGAGGGCCTTGTCGGCAAGCGTCTGCTGAACCTCGACATGGGGCTGCTGATCGCCGGCGCCAAGTACCGCGGCGAGTTTGAGGAAAGGCTGAAGGCGGTGCTGAACGAACTGAAAAAGGAGGCCGGGCGCGTCATCCTGTTCATTGACGAAATTCACACGATGGTCGGCGCCGGCAAGACCGAAGGCTCGATGGACGCCGGCAACATGCTGAAGCCGGCGCTGGCGCGCGGCGAACTGCACTGCCTCGGCGCGACGACGATGAACGAATACCGCCTCTATGTCGAAAAGGACGCGGCGCTTGAACGCCGTTTCCAGAAGGTGCTGGTGGACGAGCCGGGCATTGAGGACACCGTCGCCATTCTGCGCGGCCTGAAGGAGCGCTACGAGGTGCACCACGGCGTTGAAATCACCGACCCGGCCATCATCGCCGCGACGCGGCTGTCGCACCGCTACATCAGCGACCGGCAACTGCCGGACAAGGCGATAGACCTGATTGACGAGGCCGCGTCGGGCATCCGCATGGAGATTGACTCCAAGCCGGAGAAGATGGACCGCCTCGACCGCCGCCTGATTCAGTTGAAGATCGAGCGCGAGGCGCTGAAGAAGGAAAGCGACGAGGAATCGCGCAAGCGCCTCGACGACCTGGCGGCGGAAGTCGGCAAACTCGAGAAGGAGTACGCCGACCTCGAGGAAATCTGGAAGAGCGAGAAGGCGATGATGCAGGGCGCGACGCAGGTCAAGGAGGAACTGGAAAAGGCGCGCATTGAATTCGAGGCGGCGCGCCGCGACGGCGACCTGACGCGCATGTCCGAGTTGCAGTACGGGCGCATTCCCGAACTTGAGAAGCGCCTCGCCGCGGCGCCCGCCGCCGGCGGCGAGGGCGAGACGAGTTTGCTGCGCAGCCGCGTCACCGAGCGCGAGGTGGCCGATGTCGTGTCGCGCTGGACCGGCATACCGGTCAGCCGCATGCTGTGCGGCGAGAAGGAGAAACTGCTGGTCATGGAGCAAGAACTCGGGCGCCGCGTCATCTCGCAGCGCGAGGCCATCGCCGCCGTGTCCGAGGCGATACGCCGCGCCCGCACCGGCCTCGCCGACCCCGGCCACCCGAACGGCTCGTTCATGTTCCTCGGCCCGACCGGCGTCGGCAAGACCGAGTTGTGCAAGGCGCTGGCGGCGTTTCTGTTCGACAGCGAGCAGGCGATGGTGCGCGTGGACATGTCGGAGTTCATGGAAAAACATTCGGTGGCGCGCCTGATCGGGGCGCCGCCGGGCTATGTCGGCTACGAGCAGGGCGGCTATCTGACCGAGGCCGTGCGGCGCAGGCCGTATTGCGTGATTCTGCTCGACGAAATCGAGAAGGCGCACCCGGAGGTTTTCAATGTGCTGCTGCAAGTGCTGGACGACGGACGCCTGACCGACGGCCAGGGGCGCACCGTGGACTTCAGGAACAGCGTCGTCGTCATGACATCCAACCTCGGCAGCGACCTGATTCAGCACAAGGCCGGCGCCCCTTATGAAGAGATACGCGCGGAGGTGCTGGAGATTGTGCGCCGCCATTTCCGCCCCGAGTTTCTGAACCGGGTGGATGAAATCCTGGTGTTTCATGCGCTCGATGAGAAGGACATCGAGCAAATCTGCGCGATACAGATTGACCTGCTCGGCAAGCGGCTGGAAGACAACGGCTATGCGCTGGAGGCGGGCGAGGATGTCGTCCGCTGGCTCGCGCACCGCGGCTACGACCCGGTGTACGGCGCGAGGCCGCTGAAACGTATAATACGCAACGAACTGGAGAATGCGCTGTCGGAGAGTTTGTTGCGGGGGGATTTTCAGCCCGGGCAGACCATCACGGCGGCCATCAACGAAGACCGCCTGATTGTGCAGCCTGTTGAAGACCGAAGATGACCTGATCTTGCAGTGGGCGGCGCGCGCCGCCGCGCCGCAGGAGCGAACCGGTTGCGCCGGTTTCAGGCCGCGCCGCCGGCAAACGCCCGCCGTTGTCGAGGACCGGCGCAAATGCTGGATTGAGGCCGCCACCGGCGGCGACGCCGGACAATTCCGCGAATTGCTCGCCAGGCGCGGCATGGACGAGCGCCAATGGCTCGCCGGCCTGCAAGACTTTGAAGTCGCCGACGCGAATGCGCTGCCGCAGTGGGCCGATGATTTGAGGGCGCACTTCGCGCGCGCCGGCGACAACCCGCCGGATTCGCGCGCCGGCGGTTTCTCGTTCTGGAGCGACGCGGCGCGGCGCGATGTGGATGCGGCGCTGCGCGAGCACGGCCTTGACTCCCTTTTTCGCGACGAAGCCCGCGACGGTTTCATTGACTATCTGGTCAGCCGCCTGGCGTCCGTCAACAACCAGGCCTGGACGCATTTGCTGAGCCAATCCGCGCGCGCCGGCCACGCCGGCGACCATTCCGCCGACCACGCCGGCGACGGCAGACCCTTGCGCGAGGCGTGGATTTATTGCTTCAACCGCTACCCGGTGCTGGCGAAACTGTGCGCGGTGCTGTACCGCGACTGGCTGACCGGCTGCCGCGAATTGATCGCGCGCCTGGCCGAAGACCGCGAGTTGATTGTGCGGTCGTTCTTCAACGGCGGCGACCCGGGCGCCGTCGTCAAGGTGCGCTGCGGCGCCGGCGACCCGCACGACAACAGCCGCTCGGTCGCGCTGCTGACATTCGAGCGCGGCGCCCTCGTGTACAAACCCAAGCAACTGCGACTGACGGCGGCGCTCAACCGCCTGCTGCACGACCTGTCGCAAATGTCGGACGACGGCATCGCGCTGACTTCGCCATTGTTTGTTGACCGCGGCGCCTACGGATGGGAGGCGTTCGCGGCCCCGCACCCGTGCCGCAATCTGCGCGAGGTCGCGGTGTTCTACAGCCGGCTGGGCGCGTGGCTGCAACTGCTGGAGGTGCTGAGCGGCATTGACTACTGGTTTGACAACCTGCTCGCCTGCGGCGCGTCGCCGGTCTTTATTGACCACGAACTGGTCACGCAGCCGCCGCTGACGGACTCGCCCATCCTGGCGGCCTTCGGGAATTTCCGCAGCCGCTATATGAGGCTCGCGCTGACCGGCATTCTGCCGTTCCTGATGCCGGGCCACGCGCGGCGGGAAATGACCGACATCAGTTGCGTCGCGCCGCCGGGCTGGCACCGCTCGCCGCTGCGCCGCGCCACGCGGGCGGGCGCGGACGGGCGGACGCAGGCGGACGCCGACGAGGACGGCCCGCACAACACGCGCATCAGCGCCGAAGGCTTTCTTGAATGGAAAGAGGAACGCCATGCGGTGCGCTGCGATGGCCGTTTTCACGATGTGTCCGGCTACATGGAATCGTTCGTCGGCGGCTACGCCGGCATGGGGAAACTGTTGTGCACGCCGCCGGCGCGCGAGGCGTTCGAGCGGTTTTTCGGGCGGATACGCGACGCGCGCCTGCGCCGCATTCTGCTCGACACCTGGAGTTGCTACCAGACGACGGACTACCTGACGGCGCCGCAAATGCTCGGCGACGGCGTGCGCTATGAAATCGGCCTTGAAACCCTGTGGAGCAGTTTTCCGGCGCGCGAGACGGCGTTGGTCGAGAACGCCATCCATGACTTTCGCCATTGCGATGTGCCTTTCTTCTGGGCCGCGCCGGGCAGCCGCGACCTGCACGGATTGTCGGGCGAACCGGCGCGGGATTACTTTGATGTGGACGCCGTGTCGCACGCGCGCGAGAACCTGCACGCGCTGGACGAGGACGCCATCAGCGACGGCTGCGACGCCGTGTACAGCCTGTTTTCAGTCCGCCCCGACCATCCCCGCCGCCGCATCGCGTGGCCCGCGCGCGGCGCGCAGCCGCCTGCCGGCGGCTGGCTGGACGCCGCCGTCGCCATCGGCGACCGGTTGATTGCCGCGGCGGAAACGGAAACGCAGGACGGGAACCCCGACCGGCGCGCGGCAACCGGTTTCAACGGTGGTCGCATCCACAACGACGCGGAAACGCGGGACGGGAACCTTGATTGGCACGGAATCACCTGGTGGCCGTTTTACGGCGCCCGTGGTTTCACTCTGGTCGGGCGAGACCTGGCCGGCATCGGCGGCATCGGCGTGTATCTTGCGCGCCTGTATCAGGCGACCGACGAGTTGCGTTTCGCCGACCATGCCGAGCGGATACTGCACGGCCTGCGCGACACGGAGGATGTCACCTACATCGGCGGCGCGGTTCACGGCCCGGCGTCGCGGCTGATTGCGGCGCTTCATATCAGCGAGGCGCTGGGCGTTGCGGTCGAGACCGACTGGATGGAGGAGGCGGTGCGCCGCCCGCCGGACTGGTCAGTGAAGAATTTCCCGGTCGGCAACCTGCTGGATTATTCCGCCGGTCTGTCGGGGCTGCTGTGCGCGCTGGGCTTTGTGAATGCGCGCGTTGAAAACGCCGCCTTTGCACGCGCCCGTGCGCGCGAGATTGCCGGCGAGTTGCGCGGCGTGCTCCCGCCCGATTTGCCTGTGCAACTGGCCGCGTTCAGCGACCCGGAACCGGCGTTGCTGCCGGGCGTTTGGCGGGCCGGGCAACTGGCCTGTTCGCTGTGGCCCGACCTGACCGGCGACATCGCCGCTCACTTCCGGCGCCGCGCGGCGCCGCAACGGACGGGCGACCTGATGGCCGAATTGCTGCTGGCGCAGCGCTTCGGCGAGTCCGCCGGTTTCGACCCGCTCGCAAGCGCGATGGAGTTTGTGAACACACCGCAAACCACGACATCCGGCTGTCTCGCGCAGTTGTGGGTCGCGCTGTCGGCCTGCATCGCCGAACCCGCGGCGATGGAGAAGGCGCTGGAAACCGGGTCGCTGCTGTTCGCCGTCTTCAATCGCGAAGGCCGCTGGTTCGCCGACGAGTGGGCCGGCGACGCGCATCTGCCGACGGCGCTGGACGGCCTGTCGTCACTCGGCCTGGCGCTGCTGGCGCTGCACGGCTCGGCGCCGGTGCTGCCGCCGTGGCTGGTGGATTGCGGATTGCGGTAGTTTTTGCGGCAGTCCGCAAGAGTTTGCGCCCGGCGCGGCGCGGAATTCAGGAGACGGCGCGCCAGATGTGATGGTACGACATGAACACAGGTTGTCCATGCAAGTTGTTGAAATGGCGCCAGATGTAATTGGGCCGCGAATGGCGGCCATCGGGCATTTCGGCCAGCAGCCGGCCTATCGTGCTTTCGCTGGGGCAGGGCAGGTAATAGCGGTTACAGAAGTGGGTCAGTTGCGTGTGAATTCTGCTCTTGCCGAGGTACGGCTGCGTCTGCTTCAAATGATAAATCCGGTCAATCACCTCGACCGGCCATTCAAACCCCTGCCGCTTGCTCTTCGGCGTCGTCGGTTTCGGCGTCAGCCCCTGAACGCGCTTGCCCGGCGTTTGGCGCAGTTTCGCCTTCCACCGGTACAAGGTGCGCTGGCTTACCCCGAAATGCTCCCGCGTCTTGCGCAGGCCGTGTTTCTGCCAGTAGTAGAGGATGTAGATGCGCTGGCGCACCACCTCATGACTAGCCGGCCACTCCCACGCATAGAGGCTGGTCAAATCCGATGTCAGCAATGTTTCCCGTGTTTTCATAATCCACCATGGCTGCGGGTTATAAAGACCTTTATTCTATCACAGCAGGGCAATAGCGGCATCGTTGCAATCTTGTGTATAATGTACATAACCATGAGCATTTGGAAAGAAATGACAATCAGCAGGCACTCCATCGCGGAAGTCCGCCGCGACTTCCCGAGGCTGGTGCGCGAAGCCGAAAACGGCAGGCCGGTGGAACTGACCCGTCACGGCAAACCGGTCGCGGTGCTGATTGGCCGCCGGAGTCTGGAGCGGATTGCCTCCGACTACCGCAGATTCACGGAAGCATACAAGGACTTCACGAACAAAACCGATCTCGCCGAACTCGCGCTTGACCCGGATGAGTTGTTCGCAAATGTGCGCGACAAGACACCGGGGCGCGATGTCCGGCTGTGATTCGTGAGATACCTGCTGGATACCAACATCATCTCGGAACCGCTGCGGCCCAGGCCGGCGCCCGGGATTATGCGCCGGTTGCGCGAGCACGAGGAAGACATCGCGATTGCGGCTCCGGTCTGGCACGAGTTGCGGTTTGGCTGCCTGCGGCTGACCCGGTCAACGCGCAAACAGGCGGTTGAACGCTACCTTGAAGAGGTGGTGCTGGCCAGTTTCCCGGTGCTTGAATACGACCGCGCCGCCGCAGACTGGCATGCGGGCGAACGCGCACGGCTGACAGCCGCAGGCGGCACACCGCCCTTTGTTGACGGGCAAATCGCGGCGATTGCCTTTGTCAACAAGATGACGCTGGTTACAGCCAACACGCGCGACTTTCAGGGCTTTCAGGGGCTGAAGGTACAAAACTGGGCGTGAGTCCGGCGCGCCCAGGCACGGGCACGGGAGGTCAGGCCATGCGTTGACACGGTCGCAACGACGACAGCAGCATCAGCGCGGCCAGCGGTGACAGGGTTTGCGCGGTTATTTTTTCCTGTGCGAACAGTTCGGTGGCTTCGCCCTTTCTCATCTCAGGCGAATGGGAAAATGTCTTCTTTATTCATGGTCATTCCCTGCTGCCGCCCGTTGTAAAATGGCGGAGAGAGAGGGATTCGAACCCTCGATGCGGGGAATACCCGCATACACGCTTTCCAGGCGTGCGCCTTCAACCACTCGGCCATCTCTCCGTGGAGGTGTTCATCGCGGCGGAGCCGGACGACTCTCTCAAAGCCGGGCGCGGCGGGCGGCCCGGTTGTCGTTTGCCTTGCCATGATACAGTGCCAATGATACAAGAGAAATCCATGAACGGAACGCGCTTGAAGATGGGC
>JAPPQC010000017.1 GCA_028817225.1 Gammaproteobacteria bacterium
ATGACATTGTGTCGCCGCCCGGCCTGGACGCCGCCGCGACGACGGGCGTATTGACGGTTCCGTTGGGCCGCACCGGGCTGATTCATTTGCACATCACCGACGACACCGCGCCCGAAGACGACGAGACGCTGCGCGTGGTTGTCGGCGAGCCGCGCACGGCGGGAGACGCTTTCGCCAGTCCGAACAGCGCAACGGTCATCATCGGCGCGGGCGACCAGCCGGCGCCGGCGCCGGCGCTTGCGATCGCCGCCGACGATTTCAGCGGCCTCTTTGAACTGGACGGCAGCCTCCGCCGCACGCACCCGCTGACCGCCGCCATCACGCGCGCCGCCGCCGACACACCGCCCAGCCTGTTGACATGGCAATGGCGGCAGGTGGCCTCCACCGCGGCGGACGCCGCCGCCGTGCCCGCCACAGACCTCACCGTGTATCTCGGCGCCATCACCAGCGCCACCGGCCGGTTTTCCTCGACCGGCAATGTCGCCGCTTCCGCCGCAATCAGGCCGCTGGTGTATGCGACCGGCGATTACCATTTCCGCCTGACGGTAACCGCCACCAGGGCCGACCACCTGCCGACCGTCGTCAGCGATGTCGTCAGCGTCCGCTTCCGTGACTCCGACGCGCCCACCACGCCGGAGGTGTCCGCCACCGGCGCCGACGCGGCGGCGACGGACGGCAACGGCCATCTGGTGCTGAGCGTGCGCGAGGGCGACCGCGTGGTCATCACCACCACCGCCACCGATTTGAACCCGCGCGGGGAGCTCTTTGTCCTGGCGGAAGACCGGTATTACGAATGGCGAACCGACAACACCGCCGACTTTTTCAGCGCCGCGTTTGAGCCGGATGTGACGCCCGGCCGCGTAACCGGATTCACGGTGCCGACGCATCCGGAAACCGGCGGCGCCACAACGTACCGCCACCGTGTGACGGCGGTGGACGACGGCGGCGAGAGAAGCGCGCCGCGCCGTGTGACGATTGTTCACCGTGACAACGCCGTGCCGGTGGCCGACGCCGGCCCCGACCGGCAGGCGGGCATTGACAGCCGGGTCATGCTGGACGGTCGCGCCAGCCTCAATGCGCGCGGCGTCCGCGACACCGGCCAGTTGCAGTACCAGTGGTTGCAGGTGAACACGGACAACGCCGGCGCCGGGGTCGTCACCGACGGCGTGGTGCTGCGTTCCTCGAACACCGCTGTCGCGAGTTTCGATGCGCCGTCGCAGATGGAGACGCTGTATTTCCGCCTGACGGTTACCGACACCAACACATTGAGAAGTTCTTTTGACACGGTCGCCATCACGGTGCTGCCGCAGCAGACGCTCGGCATCCGCTCCGCGTCGCCCGCGGTTACCGAGGGCGGCGTCATTCGCTTCACCGTCGCCATCGGCGAAGGTCAGCCGGCGTCCGACGGCGGCGTCAGCGCCGACTGGAGCATCGGCCCCGGCGCCGCCGGCAACCCGGCGGAGCCGGGTGATTTCGACGCCGACGGCGTGGACGGCCCGGACACGGTGTTTCCGTCCGGCACGGCGGTCATCGCGGCCGGCCAGGTTTTCACCATCGTAACGGTGCAAACGCCCGACGACCTGTCGCTTGAAGGCACCGAGACCTGGCGCCTTGCTCTCGGCAATCCGCGCGGCAACCCCGGCATCTTCGCCGAGTTGGGCGCGGCGGAGCAAAGCGGCGAGATATACGACAACGACCTGGGCAATTACAGCGTAAGCGTCCATCCCGCCGGCGTCGCCGAAGGCGGCAGCGTGACTTTCACGCTGGAGTTGGCGCAAGCGCTGCCGGTGAGTCTGCCGGTGCCTTTCGAGGTCGGCGGCGCCGGGATTGAGGCGGGCGACTTCAGCGTGGAACAGGCGCCGGGCGTGAGCGCGGGCGTGATGGGGGGCACGGTGACGATACCCGCCGCGGCAACCAGGGCGCAGGTGGTGCTGGCCATCGCCGACGACGACATCAACGAAGCCGCCGAAACCCTGCGGATGTCGTTCGGCGAAGCCGGCAGCGGGCTTGGCGGCGATGTCGTCATCTCCGGCAACGACACGATTGAGGTTCATATCATCGGCGACGAGGACGCTTTCTTCAGCGGGCAGTACACAGGCGGCCTCAATCGCGCTCTTGATGTGGTCAGAAACTTTCCGCCATTCTGTTCTCTCGGGGAGTTTGACCTGAGCGGTTTCAGCCCGGGCTATGAACTGGTCGAGGGCACCACGGCAACTTTCAAGGCTGTTCTGGGCAATTTTCAGGGCCTTCACCCCGGCACCTACAACGGCACTTTCCGTTCTTTCCCGAGCGCGGGGGATATCACCGTGCGCTGGGGTGTGGAGATTTTCATAGACGACCGACGACTCAGCACAGCCGAAAACCCTGATTTTGACTTCACTGCGGGCACTCCCGGAAATGAACGGCTCTCCAGGGGAACCAGTATTCTGGAAGGCAGGGTGACCATCCCCGCCGGCAGCACACAGGCGGAAATCAGGTTCCTGGTCCGCGATGACGGCTTGAATGAGAGAGGAGTGCGCGCCGGAGAACTGGGCCGCATTTTTTTGCGGCCTGAAGGCCTGAGCCAAATCAGGGGGCCGGGCGCCGGGGTTGTCCAGTACGCGGACGGAAGCAACAGTTGCGCCGCCTCAATCCATGTCACGGCGCGCCAGTTGACCGTTGCCGGCCCGGCCCGCATTGACGAAACCGACAGCAACATCAGCCGCGATTACCTGATTACGATGATCGGCTCCCCGTTCACCCGCGACACCAATGTTACCTGGCAGTTGACGACCGGCGGGCCCGCCGACAGGGCGGACGATGCCGACTTTGTGCTGCGCACCGGGAGCGTGCGTTTCGGCCCCGGCGACCCCAACGGCGCGACCAGAAGTTTCACCGTCACCGTCGTCGGCGACAACCTGAACGAGGCGACGGAGAGGTCCACCGTGCGCGTCAGCGTCCCCGACCCCAACACCGACGGCGGCACCCGCCTCTTTGATCCGCGAGTTGGCGACCCGCAAATCGGCAGGCCGCAAAACGGCGGCGTTGACGACCCGCGCAACATCGGCCCGCACTTCGGCTCGATGTCGCTGGTGATACCGGACGACGACCCGATCACCGCCACCGTAACCGGCGGCGGCCATCTGGACGAGGGCGCCACCGCCACCGTCACCGTCGCCCTGGACGGCGGCGACCTTTCCAGGCCGGCGGAAGTGATTTACACCCTCGGCGCCGACGACCGCGGCGCCACCGTTGACGCCGTTCTCGGCGACGACTACACCGACCCCGCCGGCGGGCGCATCACGATTCCCGTGACCGGCGACCGCGCCACCATCCACATTCCGTCCACCGACGACGGCCTGAACGAGGCGAGCGAGGTGTTCCTGGCCACGGTCGGTTTCCGTTCGGCGGGCGCGAGCACCACCGTCAACCCGGTGCGGCGTTTCACGATACGCGATAACGACGACATCACCGTCTCCTTCGCCGACGCCGCGCTGTCCATAGACGAGGGCCGCAGCGCGCGGCTGGCGGTCGGCCTGAGCCACCCGAGCGCGGCGCGGCTGCGCGTGCCGTACACCGTCACCGCCGGCGGCGACAACCCGCCGCCGTTCACCGACGCCACCGGCAGCCCGCTTGTCTTCGAGGCCGGCTCCACCGGCGGCGAGATTGTCCTGACCAGCATCAACACCACCGACATTGACACCGGCACCGGCACCTTGACGCTCGCCTTTGACGGCGGCGGCATTGACATCGGCGCCGCCGGCGGCGCCGTCGGGGTTTCCGGCGCCGCAGTGGTCACGGTGGCGTTCCGCGAGTTCGACCGCGAGTTCTCAATCGCCGCCGCCGGCGCCGCCGCGAACGAAGGCGACACGGTGGCGTTCACGGTTGCGCTCGACGGCATGGCGCCAAACGAACCGGCGACGGTGGACTGGGCCATCGGCGGCGATGTGGATGCGCGCGATTACACGGCGCCGGCCTCGGCCTCCGGGCAACTCTCTTTCAACGCCACCGGAAGCCGGGTGATTAATGTCCTGATTGCCGCCGACGGCCTCAACGAAACCACCGAGACGCTGACGCTGACGCTGAGCGGCGCGCGCGGCGGCGGCGGCCAGAACAGCGGCATCATCACAGCCACCGCGATGGTCGTCATCGCCGCGAGCGATCCGGCGACCGCCACCATCGCCGCCGACCGCGCGACGGTGGCCGAAGGCGCGACGGCGACCTTCATGGTGGCGCTCGCGGGCGGCGTGCCGACCACCGGCGTCGCCGTGCCGTTCACCGTGACGGGCGACGCCGCCGACTACGACATCGTGCTGCCGGGCGGCCTCGACGCGCAGGCGACGACGGGCACATTGATCATCGCCGCCGGCTCGACCGGCGGCCGGATCGGGCTGGCGATAACCGACGACGACGCCACCGAGGACGCGGAAACGCTGACGGTCATCATCGGCGCGCCGCGCGCGGCGGCGGACATCCGCCTCGGCGCCGTCAACAGCGCGACCGCCGCGATTGCCGCCAGCGACCAGCCGCTGCCGCCGCCGGCGGTGATGACCGCCGCCGACGACTTCGCCGACGACAACCTTCAGGGCGCCGCCTACATTCTGACCGGCACCGCCGTCCGCGGCGCCGGCGACACCGCGCCGCCGAGCACGCTGACCTGGCAGTGGCTGCAAGTGGCGTCCACCGCCGCCGGCGCCGCCGCCGTCGCCAGCACCGACACCGCCGTCTGGCTCGGCGCGCTGAGCGGCGCCACCGGCACGGTGTCCACCGACGGCATCGCCTCCGCCGTCATCACGCCGGATGTCTATGCGACCGGCGACTACCACTTCCGGCTGACCGTCGCCGCCGCCAAGCCCGGCTACAAACCTTCGACGGCGAGCGATGTCATCAGCGTCAGGTTCCGAGACACCGATGCGCCGCTTCAGCCGGCGATGGCCGTCACCGGCGATGTAACGCAAATTGTCTGCGGCGACGGCGGCGGCGCCTGCACGCTGGATGTGCGCCAGGACGAGGAGGTGATTGTGACCGTTCTCTCCGCCGACCGCGATGAAGGGGAGTTGCTTGAAGACCGGTTTTTTGAATGGAGCACGAGCGGCGACAGCGTCAGTTTCTTCAGCGCCGCGCTTGAGCCGGATATAACGCCCGGGCGCGTCACGACCTTCACGGTGCCGGCCCACCCGGTGCGCGGCGGCGCCACGACCTACCGGCACCGGGTGGTGGCGGTGGACAGCGGCGGCGAGCGCGGCCCGCCGCGCGAGGTGGTCATCGTGCACCGCGACACCGCGGCGCCCGCCGCCATGGCCGTGGCCGACATGCCGCGGGCGACTTCGGGCGCAACCGTCGTGCTGGACGGCCTCGGCAGCCGCAACGCCGGCGGCGGCGTTGGCGGCATGACTTTCCGCTGGCGACAGGTGGTTTCGACAAGCGACGACGCCGAGGTCATCATCGCCGGCGATCCGGGCGCGGTGGAATTGATCAATGCCGGCGCCGCGACCGCGACCTTCACCGCGCCGCTGGCGACGCCGATGCTGTACTTCCGGCTGACGGTGACGGACGACATGACACTGAGGAGCGATTCCGCCGCGGTCGCCGTCGAGGTGCGCCTGCCGCCGCGCGTTCTGTCGGTGGCGCCGCCGCATCCCGCCGTCGCCGTCGAGGCGACCACACCCGCCATTGTGCGGCTGCGGCTGTCCGGCGGGGTGCCGCACACGGCGCCGGTGTCGGTGGCGTGGGCGGTGACCGGCAGCGCGGTTACGGGCGACGACGATGTGGAGGCGGCGGACTTCTGCCTTGCCGACACGAGAAC
Source organism: Gammaproteobacteria bacterium (assembly GCA_028817225.1). Taxonomy (NCBI): domain Bacteria; kingdom Pseudomonadati; phylum Pseudomonadota; class Gammaproteobacteria; species Gammaproteobacteria bacterium. The sequence goes on from JAPPQC010000017.1 coordinate 5,786, forward strand.
CGCGCTCGGCGCCTTGCCGCGCGGCACGATTGAGTGGATGCCGGGCGACAACGAGGCCGAAATCGCGCTGACTTTCTGCTTTGACAATCTCGCGGAGCCGCAGGAGTTTTACGATGTGGTCTTCTCGATGCTGGCGGACGGCGCCGGCGGCGCCGGCACGACGGAATTCAGCGGCGGCGCCGGCAGCGCGACGGTGTCGGGGCGCGTGGACGCGAGCGGCAGTGCGCCGGTGGTCAGTTTGTCGGGCCCCGACGCGGTGGGTGTCGAGGGCACTTCGCAGACATGGCGGGTGCGTCTTGACCGGGCGCACACGCAGGCCGTGGAAGTCTTGTACCGGATTTCTTCGGTGACGAGCCTGGTTGTGGTGGCGGGCGAGTTTCTCACCTTGCGCCGGGTGGTTGACGGCGCGTCGGCGGATGACTTTGCGCAGGTGCAGGGGGCGTCCGTCGCCGCGCTTCCGCTGACCGGCAGCGTCGTCATCGGGGCGGGCGGCACGCAGGCGTCCATTGTTCTTTTGTACAGGAACGACGACGAGTCCGGCGGCGCCGACGAGGAGGAGGAGCATTTTCAGATCAGTCTGACCGGGTTTGACGGCGACCCCGGCGCGCTGTTTGCGGCGACGCTGGACACGGACGGGCCGGTGGTGTCGCGGGGCAGCATCGCCGGCGCGGTGAGGGCGGTGGCGGAGGTTGCGTCGCGCCGGGTTTCGGCGGTTGAGGGCATGAACGCGGTGTTCACAATCACGCTGGACGAGGCGCAGGCGGAGGCGACGACGGTGCACTGGACGCTTGTGGGCACTGCGGTTCGCGGCGTGGATTACGGCGGCGCCGGCATTGCCGCGGGCCAGTTGCCGGCGATGACCTACCAAACGGCCATCGAGGCCGGTTCAACGCGCGCGGATGTGACGCTGGATGTGGCGGACGACGGGTTCAACGAGGCGACCGAGACTATCGTCATCAGAGTGGTTCGCGGCGGTGATGTGCGCCCCGGCGCGGTTTCGTTTGCGACTCACCGGATAGAGGACAACGACCCGATGGCCGTGCGTCTGTCGGGCGGCGGTGAGGTGGCCGAGGGCGGCGCGGCGGCCTTCACCATCACGCTCGGCAGTTCGCCGACGACAACGGTCGAGGTGCCGTGGAGCGTTGACGCCGTCGGCGGCAGCGTGTCGGCGGATGATTTCAGCGATTACAGCGGGTTGCCGTTTGCCGGCACCGCGATCTTCACCGCGGGCGGGACGACGGCGGCGACGGTGTCCGTCGCCATCGCCGCTGACCGCATGGTGGAACCGCAGGCGCAGCCGTTTGCGTTTTCGGTCGCCGCGTCCGCGGTGACCGGCGCGTACGGCGAGACGACGGTTTCGGGTTCGCCGGTCGGTGCGTCCATCGCCGCCGATGGCGCACCGCCGGTTGTGGTTTCGGCGTTGCAAACGCCGCTGGCGGAAGAGGGCGACACCAGCCCGACCTTTGTCATCACACTGCGCGACAACGCCGGGCCGCTGCTGTCGGGCCGCGAGATTCAGATGACCTGGGCATTGACCGGCACAGCGGATAGCGGCGCCGACTACGGCGGCGGTGAGACCGGCACGGCAACGATTGCCGCAGGCGGCAGCGAGACGCGGGTGGTGTTGAGCCTGGTGGATGACGATGACAACGAGTCCACCGAGACCATTGTGCTGACGCTGTCGAATCCGGTTCCTTCGGGCGCGGTGTCGCCGCCGCTGCCGGCGCCGGTGACGCTTGAGATTCTGGACAACGATGTCATCACGGCGACGGTGGCCGGCCCGTCTTCGCCGGTGTTTGAGGGTGCGACGACGACCTTCACGGTGTTGCTGAGCGGCGGGCAGGTGGGCGCCGGAGAGACTGTGACGATACCGTGGCGCATCGCCGCGACCGCCGCCGCCGATGACGATGACGCCGAGGCGTCCGACTTCGCCGACGCGCAGGGTGTGCCGCTGGCCGGTTTCCCGACCGGCGCGGTGTCGTTCGGCGCGGGTGAGACGGAGCGGGTTATCTCATCCATCAGGATAGTGAACGATGGCGTGCGCGAGACGACGGAGACCTTCAGCCTCGCGCTTGGCGCCGCGCAGAATGCGGCGGGCGTTGTGGTTTCGCAGGGCATGTCTTCCACCGCGACGATCGCCGCGAGCGTGGAAAGCCGCTTTGTGTTTTCGGTGGAGCCTGAAAGCGGCGCGGTGGAAGAGCCGGGCGGAGGCGTTGCCGCATTGAACTTCATCGTCAGCGCGACGGCGACCGGAGCGGCGCATGAAAGCACATTGTCGGTGTCGTACCGGTTGGGCGGCACGGCGGCGCCGGGTTCCGATTACCGCCGCGCCGACGGCGTGGATGCGACGACGGGCACGCTGATGTTCGGCGCGGGTGTTACGACGAGGACGGTGGCGCTTTCGGTTGTGCCGGACACCTATGCGGAGACGACGGAGACGGTGGTGGTTTCGTTGGGCGCGCCGGATGTGGGCGCCAATCCGGGCAATGCCGGGTTGAGTTTGCCGCTGTCGTCGTCGGTGGCCTTGATTGCGCCGCGTGATGACCAGCGCCTGGCAATCGGTCTGTCGTGGGCTTCGGGTTCTGTCGCCGAGAGTGGCGGCGGCGCGGTGTTTGAGATAACGCAGACATCGCCTTCCACGGCGGTGTTCGAGGCGACGGCGACGGTCACCTACACGCTGTCAGGCACGGCGGATGCGGGCGCGGACTACGACTTGCCGTCCGGTTACAGGAACAGCAGCGGCACGGTGGTGCTGCGCGCCGGCTGGCCGGGCGGGGCGTCTGCGCGAACGACGGTATCGCTGAATGACGACGCCCTGAACGAAGACGACGAGACCATCATCGCGCGCATCAGCGGCGTGTTGGTCGCCGGAGGGCACTGGACTGCGAATCAGAATCAGCAGACGCTGGATCTGGAGGACGACGACGCGATTACTTATTCGGTTAGCGGGCCGGGCGCGATTTCGGAAGACGCCGGGCAGGCCGTGTTCACGGCGGCGTTGAGCGGCGCGGCTTCGGGTTCGGTGGCGTTGATTACAGTGCCGTTCACGATTGACACGGGCGCGGCGGATGCGTCGGATGTCGGCGCGCTGCCGTCATCGCCGGTTCAGTTCGCGGCGGGCGCGACGAGCATGGAGATTGCCATTCCCATCACGGAAGACACCGTCAACGAGGCGACGGAGACGCTGACGCTGACGCTCGGCACGCCGGCGACCGTCGGCGCGGGCGGCGGCTCGGTGACGCGCGCCGCCGATGCCGCCGATTACACCGCCATGGCGTCCATTGAGGACAACGATGCGCTGACGATTTCGCTGACACCGGCGTCGCAGACGGTGTCCGAGGGCAGCAGCGCGGGTTTTGTGCTGACGGTCGGCGGCGGCGAACCGGGCGGCGTGGTTACCCTGACTTACACGATAACCGGCGACAGCGCGAACGCGAACGCCGCCGACATCAGCCTGGCGTCGCTGTCGGGCGAGACGACCATCGGCGCGGGCGAGACGAGCGGCGCCTTCGGTTTCGGGGTGTTGTTTGACAACAGCGCCGAAGACGAGGAAACCCTGAGCGTTGTGCTGGACGAAGTGGCGCAGGCGGGTCACGGTGCAATCGCCGTCGCCGGCACGGCGCAGGTGGTGGTACCGGCGAACGACGCGACGGCGCGCACGCTGACGGTGACCGGCCCGGCGTCCGTCACCGAGGCCGATGCGGCGGTGACCGGCGACTACCGGATTGATCTTTCGGGCAGGCGTTTCAGC
>JAPPQC010000018.1:0-10079 GCA_028817225.1 Gammaproteobacteria bacterium
CAGGTGCCGACCAGCGCGATGGGCACCGACGCCTTTCAGGAGGCGCCCATCGTCAACATCATGGCGCCGTGCGCCAAGCATGTGTTTCTCGTCAAGGACATCGCCAGACTCGAGCCGACGATACGCGCCGCCTTTGAAATCGCCGCCAGCGGGCGCCCCGGGCCGGTCGTCGTGGACATCCCGAAAGATGTGCAGAACCACGAGTGCGAATTCCGCGGCGGCGGCCACACGCTCGACCTGCACGGCTACCGCCGCCGCATCCGGCGCATCCTCGACAACCGCCTGACGCCGCAAAAATGCCGCGACTTCTTCGCCCGCCTCGGCGAGTCGCAGCGGCCGCTGCTGTATGTCGGCGGCGGCGTCATCCATTCCGGCGCCGCCGGCAGTCTGCGCGCCTTCGCCGAGCGCTACCGCCTGCCGGTGGTGACGACGCTGATGGGCATCGGCGCGGTGGATACGACGCATGACAACAGTTTGCACATGCTCGGCATGCACGGCACCGCCTACGCCAACTACGCGGTGGAAGACTGCGACCTGCTGATCGCCGTCGGCGCGCGCTTCGACGACCGCGTCGCCGGGCGCCCCGATGTGTTCGCGCCGAACACCCGCGCCATCATGCACATTGACATTGACAGCGCCGAGATCAACAAGGTCATGCCAACGGCGTGGTTCCACCACGGCGACGCCGGCATCACGCTGCGCGACCTGATGGACAACGACGGCGGCTTTCGCGCCGGTTTCGGGCCGTGGCTTGAGCACATCCGCCGCCTCAAGCGCAAATACCGCCTCAATTACCGCCGCGACGGCGACCTGATCCAGCCGTATTATGTGCTGGAACTGCTGAACGGCCTGATTGACGGCGAGGCCATCGTCGCCACCGGCGTCGGCCAGCACCAGATGTGGGCGGCGCAGTATCTCGACTACAAGCACCCGCGCACCTGGCTGACTTCCGGCTCGATGGGGACGATGGGCTTCGGCCTGCCCGCCGCCATCGGCGCGCAGTTCGCGTGCCCCGGCAAGATGGTGTTCGACATTGACGGCGACGGCAGTCTGCGAATGAACTTCGGCGAACTCGAGACCGTCACCACCTACGACCTGCCGCTCAAGGTGCTGCTGATGAACAACTTCGGCGACGGCATGGTGCGCCAGTGGCAGAAGACCTTCTTCAAGAGCCGCTACGCCGGCTCCGACAAGTCGCTCTACCGCAAGGACTTCGTGCAGGCGGCGAAGGCCGACGGCTACCCGTTCGCGCGCCGCGTGGACAACAAGGCCGACCTGCCCGGCGTGCTGCGCGAGTTTGTCGCCGCCGCGACGCCGGCCTTTCTTGAGGTCGTCATTGACCAGGACGCCGGCGTCTATCCGATGGTCAGCCCCGGCACCGGCTACAAGCAGATGATCACCGGCGACTACATCGCGCGGCGCGAGGACGGCGCCGCCGGAGAGGACGATGTGGACCCCATCAGCGGTTCCGGCATGTTCTGAACGCGCGCGTGCGGCGGCGGGTATAATCACGCCGGGCAATGGACACAAAGACAGTCACAGCGGAGGATTTGCGCCATGAAAGCATCTGAATTGTTTGTTCGCGCCCTGGAAAACGAGGATGTCGAGTACATCTTCGGCGTTCCCGGCGAGGAAAACATCCACATCATGGATGCGCTGCTCGACAGCGACATCCGTTTCATCCTGTGCCGCCACGAGCAGGGCGCGGCGTTCATGGCCGATGTGTACGGGCGTTTGACCGGCGAGCCGGGCGTGTGCCTGGCGACGCTCGGGCCGGGCGCGACCAACCTCATCACCGGTTTCTCCGACGCCAACATGGACAACGCGCCGATCATCGCCATCGCCGGCCAGGGCGCGACGACGCGCATGCACAAGGAAAGCCACCAGATACTGAACCTGGTGCGCTTGTTCGAGCCGATTTCCAAGTACAGCGTCGGCATCCGCTCGCCGAAGACCATCCCCGAGGTCGTGCGCAAGGCGTTCAAGGTGGCCAAGACCGAAAAGCCCGGCGGCTGCTTCATGGACTTGCCCGAGGATGTCGCCTCCGCCGAACTGCCGGTCGGCGCCTTCCTGCCGAACGACGACACCGACGAGCCGGCGGCGCAACTCGAGCAGATCGAGGAGGCCGCCGAGATCATCAGCGGCGCGCGCTTCCCGATTGTGATGGCCGGCAACGGCATCGTCCGCGCCCGCGCCTGCGCCGAACTGGTGGCGTTCGCCGAGAACCTCAACATTCCCGTCGCCAACACCTTCATGGCGAAGGGCTGCATGCCGTTTTCGCACCGCCTGAGTTTCGGCACCGTCGGCTTGCAGGCGCGCGACTATGTCGCCTGCGGTTTCGCGCGCGCCGATGTCGTCATCTGCGTCGGCTACGACATCGTCGAATACCACCCCTATCTGTGGCACCCCGACAAGGACAAGAAAATCGTGCACATTGACGCCTGCGTCTCCGAGGTGGACGAACACTATGTGACGCGCTGCGAGGTCACCGGCGATGTCGGCGTGTCGCTCGAGCGCATCGCCGAGCGGGTCAAGAGCCGCAGCGGCGAGAATTACTACCAGAAGATGTCGGAATACTCGGCGACGCTTCGCAATGTCATCGTGGACGAATTCGATCGCCACGCCGCCGACGACGGCTTTCCGGTGAAGCCGCAGAAAATCCTGGCCGACATCCGCGAGGTGCTCGGCAGGGAGGACATCGTCATCTCCGATGTCGGCGCCCACAAGATGTGGGTCGCGCGCATGTACCAGGCCGAGGCCGCCAACACCTGCATCATCTCCAACGGCTTCGCGTCCATGGGCATCGGCGTGCCCGGCGCGATCGCCGCCAAACTCGTGCACCCGGACCGCAATGTGCTGACCGTCACCGGCGACGCCGGCTTCATGATGAACTCGCAGGAGATCGAGACGGCGATGCGCATCAACACGCCGATTGTCATCCTGATCTGGCGCGACGACGGTTACGGGCTGATACGCTGGCACCAGTTGAAGGCGTTCGGGCGCGACAGCCACATTGATTTCGCCAACCCCGACTTCGTCCAGTACGCCGAGAGTTTCGGCGCGCGCGGCTTTCGCGTCGGCAGCGCCGGCGAATTGCGCGGCGTGCTGGAGGAGGCCGTCGGCTGCGGCACCGTGGCGATTGTTGACTGCCCGGTGGATTATTCCGAGAATATGAAATTCACCGAAGAGATGGGGCAGTTGGTGTGCCCCATATAGAAGTGCGTGGAATCAGCACGCGGAGCAAGCGCGCGGGACAGCGCGCAGAATAAACACGCGATCAACGCGGGATAAACGCATCAACGCAATCAACATGCGCCGCCAGGGCGCAGGGAGCATGTCATGACGCAACAACACTGGAAACCGCTGCTGGCGGACACTGCCACCGGGGGGGGCGCCGGGGGCGGCGCCACCGTCGAGGTCACGCGCCCGTGGGACGGCGCGGCGCTGGCGACGGTCGAGAAAGCCGGCGCCGGCGCCGCGCAGGCGGCGCTGGAAACCGCGCACGCCGTCTATCGTAACCGCGACGCCTGGCTGACGCCGGCGCAGCGCATCGAGATACTGGAGAAAACCTGCCGGATGATGGGCGAGCGCGCCGACGAACTGGCGCTGCAAGCCGCCGCCGAGGGCGGCAAGCCGCTGCCCGACTCGCAGGTCGAGGTGGCGCGCGCGATTGTGTCGCTGCAAAGTTGCGTGGACTGCCTGCGCGGCGAACGCGGCCACGGCGAGCGCATCCCGATGGGCGTCAACGCCGCGTCGCTGAACCGCATCGCGTTCACCATCAAGGAGCCGATCGGCGTCGTGCTGGCGTTCAGCGCGTTCAACCACCCCGTCAACCTGATCGCGCACCAGGTCGGCCCGGCCATCGCCGCCGGCTGCCCGGTCGTCGTCAAGCCGGCGGAGGCGACGCCGCTGTCGTGCTTCACGCTGGTGCAGATGCTGCACGAGGCCGGCCTGCCGCCGGCGCACTGCCAGGCGCTGCTGGTGGACGGCCATGATGTCTCGAAGCGACTGGTGGCCGACGAGCGCGTCGGCTTTTTCAGTTTCATCGGCAGCGACCGCGTCGGCTGGATGCTGCGAAACCAACTCGCGCCGGGCGCGCGCTGCGCGCTGGAACACGGCGGCATGGCGCCGGTGGTCATCGCCGCCGACGCCGACCTTGACGACGCATTGCCGCTGATCGCCAAGGGCGGCTTCTACCACGCCGGCCAGGTCTGCGTGTCGGTGCAGCGGGTGTTCGCGCACTCGTCCATCGCCCGCGATGTCGCCGCGCGCCTCGCCAAACTCGGCGAGGCGATGGTCATCGGCGACCCGACGCTGGCCGACACCGAAGTCGGGCCGCTGATACGCCCCGGCGAGGTCGAGCGCGTCGGCCAGTGGGTGGCGGAGTCCGGCGCCGAAGTCGTCTGCGGCGGCGAGCGCGTGTCCGACACCGCGTTTCAGTGCACCGTGCTCTACGACCCGCCCGCCGACGCCAAGGTCACCTGCCGCGAGGTGTTCGGCCCCGTCGTCTGCGTCTATCCGTTCGACGACCTCGCCGAGGCCGTCGAGCGCGCCAACGAACTGCCGTACTCGTTCCAGGCGGCGGTCATCACGCGCGACCTTGATGCCGCCGCGTTCTGCGTGCGCCGCCTCGACGCCGCCACCGTGCTGGTCAACGACCACACCGCGTTCCGCGTGGACTGGATGCCGTTCGCCGGCCACAAACGCTCCGGTTACGGCACCGGCGGCGTGCCGTACACCTTCGACGACATGCAGGCCGACAAGCTGGTCGTGATGCGCTCAAAGAACTGGTGAGCGGCGGCGCGCCGCTGCGCCGCGAGCGCGCGTCGGATGCGGGGCTGAAACCCGCCGGCATCTGCCGCCAGGCGCTGGATGTCGTCGGGCAACTGCAACGCGCGGGCCACGAGAGTTACATCGTCGGCGGCGGCGTGCGCGACCTGCTGCTCGGCGAGACGCCGAAGGACTTCGATGTCGCCACCGATGCGCGCCCCGAGCAGGTGCGCGCGCTGTTTCGCAAATGCCGCCTGATCGGGCGGCGTTTCCGGATTGTCCATGTGTACGGCGGCGGCAAGATCACCGAAGTGGCGACCTTCCGCGCCGACACCAGCGGCGGCGCGCCGGCGACGGGCTTTCGCGCCGACGCCGGGCGCATCGTCCGCGACAATGTCTATGGCAGTTTGGAAGAGGACGCGCTGCGCCGCGACTTCACCATCAACTCAATTTACTACGACCCGTTCGGCGACCGCCTCGTCAGCCACGAGCGCGCGCTTGACGATGTGCGCGCGCGCTGCCTGCGAACCATCGGCGACGCCGCGCGCCGCTACCGCGAGGACCCGGTGCGGATGCTGCGCGCGGTGCGCTTTCTGGCGCGCCCCGGCCTCGTCGCCGAACGCGAGACCGGCGCGCAGATTGCGCGCAACGGCGCGCTGCTCGGCGCGGTGCCGCCGGCGCGGCTGTTCGACCAGTTGCTGAAGTTGTTCCACGGCGGCGCCGCGCTGAAGGTGTACCGCCTGCTGCGCGAACACCGCCTGTTCGGCGTGCTGTTTCCGCAGACGATGAAGGCGCTGGAACACGACGCGCAGGGCGGTTTCGACGACTTTCTGCAGAAACTGCTGGCGTGCACCGACGAGCGCGTCAACCGCGGCCTGCCTTCAACGCCGGCCTTCGTGCTGGCCGGGCTGTGGTGGCTGCCGGTGCGCGACGCCGCCGCCCGCCTGCGCGCGCACGGCGTGCCGGCGGACGAGGGCGGTGCGCGGATGCGCGGCGTTTCGGAGGAAGAGGCGTTGCAGCGCGCGGTGCGCGATGTCGCGCGCGAGCAGAGCGGCAGCGTCTCGGCGCCGATGCGGCTGGTGACGATTGTGCGCGAGATACTCGTGTTGCAGCGCCTGTTCACCAGTTCGCGCAAGAAGGACTTGTCGCGGCTGCTGACGCACCCGCGGTTTCGCGCCGCCTGCAACTTCTTCACGCTGCTGGAACAGGCCGGCCTCGCCGACCGCGCCGACTGCCCCGGCTGGTCGCGCATTGAAGACCTGGAACGCACATCACGCCGCCGCGATTCCGACGGGCACGGCGGGCGCGGCGGACGCGGCGGGCGCGGTGGGCGCGGCGGCAGCGGCGGGCGCGGCGGCAAAGGCCGCCGCCGCAGCGCGCCGCGCCGCCGCCGCAGACCGGCGGAGGGCGCGGCGTGACGCTTGCCGCAACGATGGTCGGCGCGAATTCCGGGCGTTGCGCTGCGTTGGCAGCGGGCAAGACGGCGGAGGGCGCTGTATGACACTTGCCGCAATCGCCGTCGGCGCCAACCTCGGGCGCGCGCATGACAATGTGGCGCGTGCGATGGAATGCGTCGGCGCGCTGGACGCGACGCATCTTCGCGCCCGTTCGTCGCTGTACCGCAGTTGCGCCGAAGGGCCGCCGGGCCAGCCGGATTACATCAACGCCGTCGTGCTGGTGGAAACGCAACTGCCGCCGCTGGCGCTGCTGGATGAATTGCAGCGCCTGGAACAGGCCTTCGGGCGCGAGCGCGCCGAACGCTGGGGGCCGCGAACGCTGGACCTGGATGTGCTGACCTACGGCGACGAAGTCATCGCCGACCGCCGCCTCGCGGTGCCGCACCCGCGCGCGCACCGCCGCTCGTTCGTGCTGAAACCGCTGGCGGAAATCGCGCCCGACCTGGTCGTGCCGGGACACGGCCCGGTCGCGCGCCTGCTCAATGACCTGCCCGATGCAAACGCCTGCCGCAAACTGGCTGCGCCGCAGCAGGCGCAAGACCGGGCCGCGAACGCAACGGCAGCGCAAGCGCAAGACCGGCCTGCACATGCGGCGGCACCGCAAGCACAAGACCGGCCCGCGCACGCAGCGCCCGCCGCGCCGCAGCGCGACGACGCCGCCGCCGCAAACACGCGGCGCGGCTACTTTGTTATTGAGGGGCCGGTCGGTGTCGGCAAGACCAGTCTGGCGCGCAAACTGGCCGGCGAACTCTCGTGCCGGCTGGTGCTGGAGCAGGTGGACGACAACCCGTTTCTGGAACGCTTCTACCGCGACATTGAAAACATGGCGCTGCCGACGCAGTTGTATTTCCTGATGTCGCGCCTGCGCCAGTTGCGCGAGATACGCCAGTCCGATTTGTTCGCGCAGACGACGGTCAGCGATTTTCTGCTGGACAAAGACCGCCTGTTCGCGCGCCTGACGCTCGACGACCGGCAGTTTGAACTCTACCGCCGGATTTACGACGCGCTGTCGGCGCCGCAGGCGCAGGTCGCGCCCGACCTTGTCATCTATCTGCAAGCGCCGGTCGAGGTGCTGATGCGGCGCATCGGCAAACGCGGGCGGCGTTTTGAGCGCCTCGTCGGGGAGGATTATCTGCGCCGTTTGAGCGCCGCCTACACCGACTTCTTTCATTATTACGACCGCGCGCCGCTGCTGATCATCAACACCGGCGGCATTGATTTCGTCGAGAACGAATCGGCCTGGCTGCAACTGAAACAACGCATCCTGTCGGCACGCGGCGGCAGAAACTACTACAACCCGCTGCCCGATGTGCTCGCCTGACATACGCCGCCGCGCGCTGCGGCATATAATGCCCCTGTAATGGCCGATGCGACCGACGCCGGCGCGCGGCGCACGCTGCGCGTTTTCGGCGACATGAAAAAGGCCGGCGAACCCATCGCCTGCCTGACCGCCTACGACGCCTCGTTCGCGCGCGCGATGGAGCGCGCCGGCGTGGACCTGGTGCTGGTCGGCGACTCGCTGGGGACGGTGGTGCAGGGGCGGCGCACGACCATCGCCGTGACCACCGACGACATCGCCTACCACTGCCGCTGCGCCGGGCGCGGGCTGGCGCGCGCGATGCTGGCCGCCGACCTGCCGTTCATGAGTTGCCTGTCGCCGCTGCAAGCGCTCGACCGCGCCAAGCGCCTGATGCAGCACGGCGGCGCGCAGATGGTCAAACTGGAAGTCGCCGACGGCGCGCCGGCCATCATCGCCGCGCTCAGCGGGCAGGGGGTTGCGGTGTGCGCGCATGTCGGGCTGCGCCCGCAGTCGGTGCACAAACTCGGCGGCCTGCGGCGCCAGGGTGAAGAACCGGCGCAGGCCGACGCGCTGGTGCGCCAGGCGCACGAATGCGTCGCGCACGGCGCCGACATGGTGCTGGCCGAGTATGTGCCGCAGGCGCTGGGGCGGCGCCTGGCGCGGGAACTGGAGGCGCCGGTCATCGGCATCGGCGCCGGCCCGGATTGCGACGGACAGATTCTGGTGATGCACGATGTGCTCGGCGTCAACGACCATCCGCCGAAATTCGCGCGCGACTTTCTGCGCGACGCCGCCTCGATTGAAGAGGCGTTCGCCGCCTATGTGCGCGCCGTCAAGTCACGCGCCTTCCCGCGCCGCGCCGCGTCTTGATGCACCTGGAAAAAACCGCCGCCGGGGTGCGGGAGCGGGTGCGGCAGTGGCGCGCCGAGGGCGAGCGCGTTGCGCTGGCGCCGACGATGGGCAATCTGCACCGCGGCCATCTGGAACTGGTGTCGGCGGCGCACCGCGTGGCCGGCAAGGCCGCCGTCAGCGTGTTCGTCAACCCGCTGCAATTCGACCGCGACGACGACTTCAACGCCTACCCGCGCACGCTGGAGCGCGACCTGCGCCTGCTGGAACGCCACGGCGCGGACATGGTGTTTGTGCCGGAGGCGGCGGAGATGTGCCCGCCCGAATCCGGCGCGCTGCGCCGCGTTGGCGCGGGGCCGCTCGGCGACGGCCTGTGCGGCGCGCACCGCCCCGGGCATTTCGACGGCGTCGCCGTTATCGTCGCCGCGCTGTTCAACCTGTTTCGCCCCGACGCCGCCGTGTTCGGCGAGAAGGACTACCAGCAACTGTGCATCGTGCGCGACCTCGCCGCGCGCCTCGGCCACGCGACGGAAATCGTCGGCGTGCCGACCGTGCGCGAGGCCGACGGCCTGGCGATGAGTTCCAGAAACGCCTACCTGACGCCGCGCGAACGCGAGCAGGCGCCGGCGCTGTACCGCGTCTTGCGGCGGATTGCCGATGCGATACGCGGCGGCGGCGATGACTTCGCCGCGCTCGCCGCCGCCGCCGTCCGCGACCTCGGCGACGCCGGCCTGCGCCCCGAATATGTCGAGATGCGCCGCGCCGACACACTGCAAACGGCGTCCCCCGGCGACCGCGCCATCATCGTGCTGGCCGCCGCATGGCTTGGCCGCGCGCGATTGATTGACAACATCCGGGTTTGAGGGGGTGTGCGGGTTGCGCGGCCTTTCCGGTATAATTGTCCCGGCAAACGCCGTTGCGGGCGGGGGCGGATATGGATACTTTGGGCGCCATTTTTCTCAAATCAAAACTGCATCGTGCGCGGGTGACGCACGCGCGGCTGGATTACGACGGTTCGTGCGCGATTGACCGCGAACTGCTCGACCTCGCGCAAATCCGCGAATACGAGCAGATTGAAATCTACAACCTGTCCAACGGCGAGCGCCTGACCACCTACGCCATCGCCGCCGAACGCGGCAGCCGCATCCTGTCGCTGAACGGCGCCGCCGCCCGCCGCGGCGTGCCCGGCGACGCGGTCATCGTCTGCGCCTACGCGGTGCTGTCGCCGCAACAGGCGCAAACGCACAAGCCGGTGCTGGTCTATCTCGACGAACACAACAACCCGCAACGCGATTTGAGGCCGGTTTCCTCCGGTTGAGGGGGGCGCGGCGGCGCCGTTACATCATTTGGCGCATCATGTTGAGTGCGTAGTACATCATGCCGGACATGGCGGCGAGAGCCGCCAGGGTCATGCTCACAATGGTTGACACCATCATCCGCAACATTTTTTTCTCCGACTCGTGGAAGTCATTTCGCAAGTTGCTGATGTCTCCCTTGAGTTCGGCTTTTGTGTCGCTGATGTCTCCCTTGAGTTCGGCTTTCGTCTCAGCGAAGCCGACTTCCATTTTCTTGTCAAGTTCAGCGAAGCCGACTTCCATCTTCTTGTCAAGTTCAGCGAAGCCGACCTCCATCTTCTTGTCGAGTCTGTTGACCTCTTCCCTGAACTCGCCCCGCGTAACCGGCGCATTGTCGTCGGGCGGCTG
>JAPPQC010000018.1:10261-17930 GCA_028817225.1 Gammaproteobacteria bacterium
TTGCAAGGCCTGGCGCACGCCACCCGACGAACGGCAGCATCTGGCCGACGAATGACCGCTGGCCGGGCACAGCCGCCACCGGTGCCCGCCAACACCCGCCGTCGCCAGTGGCGGGTGCAAGCACCAACGCCCGCCGCCGCCGGCGCCCGCACAGCCGCCACCAACACCCGCCGCCGGCGTTCGCCGCAGCCGCCAGCACTCGCGCCCGCCAACACCCGCCGCCAGCGCCGCCGCGCACAAGCAACGCGCGCAAACAATCTGCAAACATCGCATCACCCATACAACCATTATAGGCGCATCACACCCCCTCAACACGAACAAAACCTCGCACTTCCCAACCCAAAAAACTCAACTCCATGAACTAACAACAAATTGCATCCGACGAACGGTAAAACATTTTTTTATGCGCCAAAAACACACTTCGCCCGACAAAAATGTTTGTATAATGCCGCTCACTTCGTCCGGCCCAAAGCCCCGAACAATGCAAACCGCAATGAACGAAATGTCATCCCAGGGCGCGCAAAAGCGCATTGACTTTCTCGGCAGATGGTCGCTGGCGTTTTTTGCCGTACTCATCGTGCTGGCCGGCTGGATTGGCAACCGCATCAATGCCGGGCAGTTCGGTATAATGTTTCAGGTCGGTGTTGGCGGCGCCGTGGCGGTTGCTGCTGTCTGCGGAATCCTTACTTGGGCTACGCACAAACGCATTCAACGACTGGAGGAATCTAAAAATGAATGAACGAGAAATCATCGAATACGCAGTCTCCTTTCTTCTTGCCTTCCTGATCTGCGGAATCGGCGTATTCATCATACTCCTGCCGCAGATTGACCGCTTGGTGGAAAAGTGGAAAAAAAGACGCACCTGAAATGACTGAAGAAATCTTCGCATACATCGCATTTGGCGTGCTCGTCATCAGCGCTTGCTTATTCGCCCTTAGCATTCTGTTCCTGCCACAGATTGACCGCTTGGTGGAAAAGTGGAAAAAAAGGCGCGCCTGAGCAATGAATGAACCGGACATCATCGGACATGCAGTCGCCTCTCTTCTTGTTTTTCTGCTTTGCGGAATCGGCGTTTTCGTTATGTTCCTGCCACAAATTGACCGCCTGGTGGAAAAATGGAAAAAAGGCGCGCCTGAGCAATGACTGAATCAGAAGTTACCCAAGACATAGCCGCCATTCTTCTTGGCGTCTTGTTTTGCGGAGTCATCCTTTTCATCACTTTCCTGCCACAAATTGACCGCCTGGTGGAAAAGTGGAGAAACAAACCCCGCCTCATCATCCCGAATTACACCAGGCCGCGCGGCAAAGACCATTCCCCCTGACAGCCCGGCTGCCGTGGAAAAGGGGGATGACATGCCAAAATCCGCGATACATATAGACGAGTGAAAGCCCACAGAACCCCCACACCAGCCCCCGGCGTGGCTTTGGTGAGACGGGGGCTTCGGGCGGTGCGGCTTGCTTGTGGTGGCCGGGTGCTGATATAATCGCCGCGCGGCGGGACAGAAGAAATTGATGATGCAGCCTCTCATTCTCAGCGGCCCCGGCACTGCACGCGGCGCCATTTTGCACGGTGTCCGGCGGCCCTCGCGCGGCGTCGGTCTTTGTGTTGCGTCTGCCGGCGTGTTCGCCCGCACTGCCCGCACCGCCCGCACTGCCCGCACTGCCCGCACCGCCCGCACCACCACCCACCCCGCGCAGCGCGCGCTCCGCACACTGCATACCCACATCCTCGCCACCCTGCTGTTAACCGCATTGCTTGCCATTGGCGGTGAAGTGCGGGCGCAGACTTCCGGCATTGCCTTTACCGGGCCGGGCACTGTTGACGAAGGCGCCACCGCCACCTACACCTTTGCGCTGACGCTGCCGACCGGCACCACGCTGGCCGACGCCGTCACCATTAATTACGCGGTAACCGCCACCGGCGTCAGCGGGCGGGCGGCGGCGCTGGCCGACATCAGCACCGGGCACAGCGGTTCGGTCACCTTCACCGCCGGCGCCGCCGGCGGCGCCATGCAGACCATCCGTCTGCCCATCACCGACGACAACCTCAACGAGGGCACCGAGACCTTCGTCGTGCAACTGCAAGGCGGTTCAAGCGCTGCCCCCGTCAGCCCGATGTCCATCACAACAGCCATCGGCCCCGATGATGATGATGCGATCGTCTTCAGGATTCAGCCCCGGACTAACTCCGTGAACAGTTGCAGCGGCGCTGACCCGAATATCCGGGTGGGGGGAGGGTTACCCATTTGCCTGGAAGGCGGCACACAGGGCATCTCTCTTCAGCGCTTTCAGTGCCTCGGCGGCCGGGCCACCGACGAGGTCAGGCTTCCCTACACAACGGAGCGGTTCGGAGAAGTGAACGAGGAAGGGGTCTATTTCAGGTTCGGTTTGGATCCCGACCCCAGGTACAGCATTACCACAAACGCCCTCATCATGAGCGCCGAATATATCAACGACGGCACTCAGTGCGATAACCTCAGAAACGGCATGGGCATGATTTTCCCCGATGACAACTACAACGAAGGCTCGCAAACCGTCGTCATCCGCTTTGGCGAAGCCCCCGCCGAGAGCGCCGGCCCGGTCATCGTTCGCGGCCCCAATGAAGGCGACCCCCCCGGCGAATGGCGCATCACCCGGGCCGACAACGACCCCACCATCATCACCGCCACCGCCGCCGCGCTGCTGTTTGCCGAGGGCGGCGAGGCGACCTTTAACATTGAACTGGGCGGCGGCATCCGCATCGAGGATGTGCCGCTGCAATGGAGCGCCATCAGCGGCAGCGTGCCGACCACCCTCGCGCCCGAAGATTTCACCGACAGCGGCGGCGCCGCGCTGACGGCGTTTCCGTCGGGCACGCTGCTGCTGCGGCCCGACGACACAACCGGCGTTGTCACGCTGCGGCTGAACGACGACGCCGACACCGTGCGGGAGTCGTTCGCGCTGCAACTGTCGGTCGGCGACTCCGTCGCCGGTGAATACCGGTTCGCGCAAACCGAGGTGGCCGCCGCGATAGACGGCGAAGTCGCGCAAAGCGTGTCCATCGCCGCGCCGTCGCCGACGGCGGAAGGCTCCACCGCCACCGTCGTGCTGACGCTCGGCCTCAACGGCATCGCCACATTGGGCGGCGCGCTGGACATCAACTACCGCATTGAATCGCCCTCAACCGCCGCCGTCGCCAACCCGGCGGAACTGGCCGACATCAGCAGCGCCGTGCACACCGGCCAGGTCACCTTCGCCTCGGGCGCCGCGGACGGCACCACCGCCGCCATCTCGCTGCCCATCACCAATGACAACCTGAACGAGGGCACCGAAACCTTCGTCGTGCGGCTGCTGGACAACCTCGACGCCAACCTGCCCGTCAACCGCGTGATGGGCGACATCGCGCCGGACGCCGATGACACGCTTGTTATCACGGTGAACAGCCGGAATTTATCGTTTTTCCACGATGATCCGGAAGGGACGGAGAGCAACCCCGGTTCATTCGTATCCTGCACAGGAGGCGTGCCCACCGAGCCGGTCCGGTTCACCTATACGACGGAGCGGATTGGAGAGGCGAACGAGGATGCGCTCTATTTTCGTTTCTTCAGCCCAACGGGCTCTTCTTTTACCACGGACACCATCACCCTTAGCGTCGCCGCCTTCGGCTTGTCGCCCTGCGCCGGGGGCCTTGCCCTGCGGTCTCCGGATGACAACTACAACGAAGGCTCGCAAACCGTCATCATCCGCTTTGACGAATCCGTCGCCGAGAGCGCCGGCCCGGCCAGGGTTGTTCTGGACATCGGCTCTGCGAATACCAACCCCGGCGAGTGGACCATCATCCGGCAGGACAACGACCCGACCACCGTGCGCTTCATCCCCGACACGCCGCGCACCGGGTTTGACGAGAGCGCCGCGGCGGTGTTCAACATCGCGGTGTCCGGCGGCACGCTGGTCGAGACGATTCCGCTGCAATGGAGCGTCAGCACCGACGGCATCATCTCCGGCGCCGTGTCGGCCAACGACTTCACCGACGATGCCGGCAACGCGCTGACGGCGCTGCCGTCGGGCGTCGCGCCGCTTGAGCGCGGCACGAGCATGGGAACTGTCTCCATCACGCTGCCGCTGAACAGCAACGACGCCGCCGACGAATTCCGCGAGGCGTTCACCTTCTCGCTGTCCATCCCCTCGACGGCGCCCGGCGTCTATAACCTGATACCGCCGCCGGTGCGCGCCGCCATCGCCGGCCGCCACCGGCAGCGCATCACCGCCGAAACCACGGCGGCGGCTGAGGGCGCCACCGCATCCATCACGCTGACGCTGGACCTCGACAGCGCCGACCTTGCCGACACCCGAACCTCGCTGCCGGCCGGCATGGCCGTTACCTGGCTGGTGCTGCCCGGCCCCGAAGACAGCGCCAACCCGGCGGAACCGGCCGACATCAGCACCGCCGCGCGCACCGGCCAGGTTACCTTCGCCTCGGGCGCCGCAGACGGCGCCACCGCCGCCATCTCGCTGCCCATCGTCAACGACAACCTGAACGAGGGCACCGAGACTTGGACCGTCGTGCTGGACGGCGACGACGGCGCCACCGACACGCCGGAGGCGATCACGGCGGACATCGCCCTGGATCCGGCCGACGCGATAGTGGTTGAGTTCCCGACGGTGGATGTGGACAGTTTCATTGTAGGCATCACCGAGCAGCCGATTGCCGAAGGCATCCGGTTCTTCTCCGACACCCGGGACCGCCCCATCAACTTTACCGGCGGCCTGGCCACCGAAGACATCCGGTTTGCCTATACGCAGCGGCGGCAAGGGGAGGCGCTGACGGGCCAGAATTATTTCGGCGCTTTTGTTGCGGATATCAGCGGCGACTTCAGGACTGTCAATTTCGGCGCAAGCGCCTGTCCGGCCGGCGCCGCCGAGAGCGGCGACACGCTGTGCTTTTCCCTGACGCCGTTCTATATCAACGGCGGCAGCAGAAGCCCCGGTTTTGACTTCGCCATCCCGGTGCCCGACGACAACTTGAACGAAGGCCGCCAGACCATTGATTTCCGCTTCCGCGAGGCCGTCGCCGAAAGCGCCGGCCTGATCGAGGTGCGCGGCGGCCCGGTTCGCCTGATGTTCAACGACGACGACACCTCCACCATCACCCTCAGCGCCTCCACCACCGCCACCGCCGAGGGCGGCGTTGTGCGCATCACCGCCGAAGTCAGCGGCGGCATTCCGGGGCAGGATCTGCCGCTGGACTATGTCTTTGAAACGACGCTGTCGGCGGACGACTTCAACGACGCAAGCGGCGCCCCGCTGACCGCGCTCGACAACACGCTGACGGTGGCGGCGATGACCACCGCCGCCACGCTGACGCTGCGCCTGCGCGACGACAACCTCTACGAGCCGGACGAGACCCAATTCGCGCTGACCTTCACGCCCGGCGCCGATGTAACCGACGCCGCCACCCGCTACCCGTTCGCAGGCGGCGCCAACCGGTTTGTCATCGCCGTAACCGACAACGACGGCCCGCGCTATTCGCTCGGCGCGGCGCCGGCCACCGCCGCCGAGGGCGACAGCATCCGCTTCATCGCCCGGCTCACCAACGAGAACGGCGCCGCCGTCGCGCTGCAAACGCCGGTTACGCTCACCTACACCGCAACGCTCGGCGACGGCGAGGCCAACGCCACCGGCCTGCCCGATTTCAGAGACCCCGGCGGCGGCACGCTGGTGATTGCGGCCGGTGAGACCAGCGCGTCGTTCACGCTGCACCTCAACGAAGACGGCTTCGGCGAAAGCGCCGAGACGCTGACCGTCACGCTGACCGACGCCGAGCCGTCCGACATCACCGCCGGCGCGCCGCTCAGCGCCCAGGTGCAAATCGCCGCCAGCGAACAAACCGGCCCGCGCCTGATGCTCGACGGCCCCGAAACCATCGCCGAAGCCGCCGGCGGCGCCGGCGCGGGCGCCACCACCGCGACTTACACCGTAACCCTCGGCGGCTTCACCGCCGACACCACGGTTACCTGGCGCGTCGCCGGTGACGGCGCGCGCGCCGCAAGCGCCAACGACTTCAGCGGCGCGCTGACCGGCATGTTCGCCTACACCATCGCCGGCGGCGGCGGCTCGCAGACCTTCGAACTGCTCGCCGCCGCCGACGGCCTGAACGAGGGCGACGAAACCTTCACGATAGAACTCACCGCGCCGGGCGTGCCGATGTTGAGCCGCAGCGTAACGCTGACCGACAACGACGACGACACGACAACCATCACGCTGCGCGACACCGCCGTTACCGCCGCCGAGGGCGACATCATCACCGCGCACATTGACCTGTCCGGCGGCGAACGCACCGCGCCGGTTGAGGTGGACTACCGCGTGCCGACACCCGCCGGCGCCGGCAACGCCGCCGCCGCCGACTTTTCCAGCGCGATAGCGGGCCGCCTCACGCTGGCCGCCGCCACGACGATGGCCGAGGTGCGGGTGAGAACCGTCAACGACAACCTCAACGAAGGCGATGAAACCTTCCACATTGAGTTCACCGGCGCCGCCGGCGCGGGCCGCACCGTGTTCGGCGCGACGACGCGCACGCAAGTGACGCTGACCGACGACGACCCGACCACGCTGGCCATCGTGCAGGCGCCGGCAGGCGCGGTGGAAGAGGGCGCGTCGGCGGCTTTCCGCGTCGAGGCGTCGGGCGGCGTGCTGTTGGAGGCGGTGTCGCTGCGCTGGGGCGTCACCACCGCCACCGATGCAGCCATCAGCGCGCTGCCGGCGGACTTCGGTGACGGCAATGCATCGGAATACCCCGGCGGCGATGTCACCATCAACGCCGGCGAGCGGGCGTCGCCGGTGTTCACGGTGGCGCTGTTTGACGACGGCCTGAACGAGCGCGACGAACAATACAATGTGGAACTGGACGAGGTGGACGACGCGCGCTACCCGCGCCGCGCGCTGACCGGCGCCGTCATCACCGACAACGACCCCCTCGTCGTGTCATTTGTGTCGCCGCCGCCGCCCGGCACGCGGCTGGCCGAGGGTTCAACGCAAACCTTCACCATCGGCGTAACAGGCCCGGTGCAGGGCAGCAGCGCGCGCGTGGTGGCCACCTTCGGCAGTTCCGCAGGCGATGCCGACGCCGTTATCACCGCCGTCGGCGGGCAGGACCTGGCGGTGCCCGCGACCTCGCCGCTGACGCTGAATATCGCCGCCGCGCAGCAGACCTTCACGCTGCGGATAACCGACGACAACCTGAACGAGGGCGAAGAACGGCTGACGCTGGCGCTGTCGCAACCGACGGCGACCGGCGGCATTGAACTCGGCGCGGCGACGAGCGTTGAGGTGGTGATTGAACAAAGCGACCCGATCACGGCCACGCTGTCGGCCAACGCCGCGACGGTGCAGGAGAACAACAACGCCCGCTTCACGGTCACTTTGGACGGCGGCGCGGCATCGGATGTGACGGTTAATTACAACTTCACTGTCTTGCAGAACCACACATCGGGCGGCGTGTCGGCAACCGTTGAGCACCATCCCAGCCGCCCGGATGTCATTGACCGCGGCGTGGGCGCGGCCACCATCGCCGCCGGCGCGACGCGGGGCGCCATCGTGCTGAACATCCACCGCGACGGCTACGAGGAAAGCACCGAGACGCTGACGCTGACGCTGACGGGCATCACCGCCGCGGGCGCCGCCGGCCTCGGCG
>JAPPQC010000019.1 GCA_028817225.1 Gammaproteobacteria bacterium
TCCGCAAACTGCTGGTCGGCGGCGACGGCATTGATGTGGAAACCTTTCTGTCAAAACCTGCAACGCATTGGCTGAGGGCATGAGGCGGCGATTGTGCCGGGGGGCGCATGGCAGTATGATTGTGTGGGACGCACCGCCCCCCGAAGGCGGTGAGCCAAAACAACCCCCCGGAGAGGGCCAACTCCAATGCTGACCAAGATTACCATCCGCAACTTCAAGCGCTTCGGCGAGGTCGAAATTGAACTGGGCAGTCCCGTCGTGTTCATCGGGCCGAACAACTCGGGCAAAACCTCGGCCATGCAGGCGCTGGCGCTTTGGGATATTGGGCTTAAGCGGTGGAATGAGAAACGTTCCAAAAAGAAAAACACGCCGAAGAAACGCCCGGGCGTGACAGTCAACCGCCAGGACCTTGTCGCCATTCCCGTCCCGGATGCCAATCTTCTGTGGCGCGGACTCCATGTCAGAGACACACGAAAAGTCGGTGGCAAACAACGGACAAGCAATGTCCGCATTGACATCATCGTCGAGGGAGTCACCGAAGGCCGGGAGTGGACCTGCGGCCTAGAATTTGACTACGCGAACTCGGAGTCCTTTTACTGCCGCCCTTTGCGCCTTAAAGATGATAAACGCATGCTGGTTCCACCTGAGGCGGAAGCCACACAAATCGCTTTTCTCCCTCCAATGTCCGGCATCCTGGCTACGGAAACACATCTCTACGATGGCGCAATGAATGCTCGAATCGGCGATGGCCGGACAGCCGAGGTTCTGCGCAATCTCTGCTACCGTATCCAAGAGAATTGGCCTGATAAATGGGAAAGGATTAAAACCGAGACACAGAATCTCTTTGGGGTGGAGCTGGGTGTGGTGAACTATGGCCGGGAACGCGACGAAATTACGATGAGTTACCGGGAGCAGGCCGTTGAACTTGACCTGTCATCCGGCGGACGGGGCCTGCTACAAACTCTTCTTCTGCTGACTTATATGTATGCGAACCCTGGCGCAGTGCTGTTGCTGGACGAGCCTGACGCACATCTTGAGATTCTCCGGCAGCGCCAAAACTATAAGTTAATCACCGATGTTGCCAAAGACAGCAGCAGCCAGATTATCGCGGCAAGCCATTCCGAGGTTCTACTCAATGAGGCGGCGGACAGGGACATGGTCATCGCCTTTGTCGGAAAACCGCACCGGATTGACGACCGCAAAAGCCAGGTTCTGAAAGCCCTCAGGGAAATCGGCTTTGAGCAGTACTATCAGGCGGAACAAACCGGCTGGGTTCTCTATCTTGAAGGCTCCACAGACCTCGCAATTCTTCAGGCTTTTGCCCGCCGTCTCGGGCATGATGAAGCAGTTAAACTGCTTCGGAAGCCTTTTGTGCACTATGTGGGGAACAGGCCAAAAGATGCTGAACGGCATTACTACGGCCTTCGGGAAGCACTTCCAGACTTGAAGGCTGCGGCTATTTTTGACCGGTTGGAAGCCGGAATGCCCAAGATAGAGCACATTGACTGCCGGATGTGGAAACAACGCGAGATTGAAAACTATCTGTGCTCCCAGACAACCCTAGAGAGATATGTTCAGGCGTCTGCTCACGCGGATATTTTTGGGTCTTTATTCTCTCCTGCTGAGATCGAAGAACGCACAGCGGCCATGCACGAAGCCATCGGAGAAATTACCGAAGCAATGACGAAACTGGGCAAGGGCTCTCCCTGGGATGCCGACACCAAGGTAAGCGACGAGTTTCTGACTCCTCTTTTTGATGCTTACTTCAAGAAACTCGGCCTGCCAAACCTGATGGCCAAAAAAAGTTTCTACGAGCTCGCCGAACATGTGTCCGAAGACGAGATTGACCCGGAAATCCGCGAGAAACTGGATGCGATTGTCCGCACCGCAAACAGCGCCAAACTGCGGATGGGCGAAGACTGATTGCCTGAAAACCGAGAAACCCGGAAGGAAATACGGGGCAGTGCCTAAAGGTATGAATGAAAACAATTTAGAACAGGCCGAGGTGCTGTGCGCCGACTGGACCGGCGCCAACTGACCCACCCCCACCCACCCGTCATATTGTCCGTCGCCGCTTTTCTGTTATACACTGCCACCCCCGGCCACGCGGCCACATCACATTCGCACACAACGGAAATTCATGGCGGCCAAGCCCGAAAACACTGCTGAAAGCGCCACCAGGAGCGCCATCAAAGGCACCACCGAAAGCGCCACCGAAGGCGCCGTGCTGCCGCGCTTTGAGGACCACGCGGCGCAGCAGGTGAAATACACCACCTGCTACATGTGCGCGTGCCGCTGCGGCATCAAGGTAACGCTGGAGAACGACAAAATCCGTTTCATCCAGGGCAACCCCGACCACCCCGTCAACCGCGGCGTGCTGTGCGCGAAGGGCAACGCCGGCATCATGAAGCAGATGTCGCCGGCGAAATTGCGCGCGCCGCTGCTGCGCAAGCCCGGCGCCGAGCGCGGCGACGGCGAGTTTGAGGAAATCACCTGGCAGCGCGCGCTCGACATCCTCGCCGCGCGCCTTGAGAAAATCCGCGCCACCGACCCGAAAAAACTCGCCTATTTCACGGGCCGCGACCAGATGCAGGCGCTGACCGGGCTGTGGGCGCAGCAGTTCGGCACCGTCAACTGGGCCGCGCACGGCGGTTTCTGCTCGGTCAACATGGCGGCGGCGGGGCTTTACACGCTGGGCCATTCGTTCTGGGAATTCGGCGACCCCGACTGGGAGCGCACCAAATACTTCGTGCTGTGGGGCGTGGCCGAGGATCATTCGTCCAACCCGATCAAGATCGGCCTTGAAAAACTGAAGCGGCGCGGCGGCAAGTTCGTCGCCGTCAACCCGGTGCGCACCGGCTACCAGTCCATCGCCGACGAGTGGCTGCCCATCAAGCCCGGCACCGACGCGATGCTGGCGCTGTCCATGATTCATGTGCTGCTTGAACGCGAGTTGTTTGACTGGGAATTCCTGATTCGCTACACCAACGCGCCGTACCTGGTCGCGCAAAAGCCCGGCGAGAAAGGCGACGGCCTGATTTGCCGCGACAGCGAAGGCCGCCCGCAGGTGTGGGACATGGCGGCGGGCGCGGTCGCCGACGGCCTTCGCACCGGCACGCAGCCGGCGCTGTTCGGCGAATACACGACGCCGCGCGGCGAAACCGCGAAAACCGTGTTCACGCTGCTCGCCGAAAAATACCTCGACCCGCGCTACGCGCCCGCCAACGCCGCCAGGGTGTGCGGCATCGGCGCCGATGTCATTGAACGCCTCGCGCTTGAAATGGCGCAGGTCGCGTTCCGCGAGACCATTGAGGTGAAGTGCGAATGGACCGACTTTGCCGGGCGCAAACACGACAAGTTCATCGGACGCCCGGTGTCCATGCACGCGATGCGCGGCGTTTCGGCGCACTCGAACGGCTTTCACACCTGCCGCGCGATTCACTTCCTGCAGGTGCTGCTGGGCGCGATTGACTGCCCCGGCGGCCACCGCGCCAAGGCGCCTTTCCCGCGCCACATCCCGCCGCCGCTGAAACCCGCGACCCGCACCGAGCCGGGCCAGCCGCTGGCGTCGCCGCCGCTCGGCTTCCCGACCTGCCCCGAAGACCTCGCGGTGGACGATGCCGGGCGGCCTTTGCGTATTGACAAGGCCTATTCGTGGGACGCGCCGCTCGCCAACCACGGCCTGATGCACATGGTCATCACCAACGCCGTCAACGGCGACCCCTACCCGGTGGACACGCTGATGATGTTCATGGCCAACATGGCCTGGAACTCGACGATGAACACCGCGCGCGTGCGCGAGATGCTGAAGGCGAAGGACGCCGGCGGCGAATACAGGATACCGTTTCTGGTCGTCATTGACGCCTTTGACTCGGAGATGGTGCGCTTCGCCGACCTGGTGCTGCCGGACACGACCTACCTGGAGCGTTACGACGCCATCTCGCTGCTCGACCGCCCGATTTCCGAACCCGACGCGGTGTGCGATTCCATCCGCGCGCCGGTGCTCGCACCCGACCGCGACGCGAGGCCGTGGCAGGAGGTGATGGTGGAACTGGCCGGGCGCCTGAAATTCCCGGCGTTCACCAACGACGACGGCAGCCCCAAATACAGCGATTACCGCGACTTCATCGTGCGCTTCGAGAAGGCCCCCGGCATCGGCTTTCTGGCCGGCTGGCGCGGCGAGAACGGCGAACAGTCGCTGCGCGGTGCGCCGAACCCGCAACAGTGGCAGAAATACATCGACAACGGCTGTTTCTTTCACCACGAACTGCCGGAGCGGATGCGCTTTTACCGCTTCGCCAACAAGGACTATCTGGCGTTCGCAAAAGAGGCCGGTTTCAACGCCAGCGACGAGCCGATTGTCATTGAACTGTATTCCGAGCCATTGCAGAAATTCCGCCTCGCCGCGCAGGGGCTGTACGACGGCCCGCAGCCGGCGCACGAATACCAGCGCGAGCGCATCCGGCATTTCTTCGACCCGCTGCCTTTCCATTACCAGCCGCTTGAACAGTCGCTGACCGAACCCGGCGAATACCCGTTCTACGCCATCACGCAGCGGCCAATGGCGATGTATCACTCGTGGGATTCGCAAAATGCGTGGCTCAGGCAAATCCACACGCACAACCTGCTGTACATGAACCGCGCGCAGGCCGAACGCATGGGCATCAAGGACATGTCGTGGGTGTGGATGGAATCGCGCAACGGGCGCGTGCGCGTGCGCGTGCGGCTGATGGAGGGCGTGCAGGAAAACACCGTGTGGACATGGAACGCCATCGGCAAGGAACGCGGCACCTGGGGCCTTTCCGCCGATGCCAACGAGTCCAACCAGGGCTTTTTGATGAACCACCTGATCAGCGAACTGCTGCCGCGCGCCAGCGGCAACGGCGATGGCGGCAACGGCGACGGCGCCAACATCAGCAACTCCGACCCAATCACCGGCCAGGCGGCGTGGTACGACCTGCGGGTTAAAATCACCCCCGCCGAAGACGGCGACGGGCGCACCTGGCCGCTGTTCGGCAAGGACGGCGATGCCGCGCGCCAGCCGCCGCTGCGCTACCAGACGCACCGGGCGGTCAATCTGCAGCGCGCTTTTCACGACATCCTGAGGAGGGGCGAATGAAACTGGGGCTGGTCATTGATCTCGACACCTGCGTCGGCTGCAACGCCTGCGCGGTGGCGTGCAAGCAATGGAACACATCCGGCACGACCGGGCCGCTGTCCGACTACCGGCCCTTCGGCAAGGACCCTTCCGGCGTGTGGTTCAACCGCATCCGCCATTACGAGGTCGGCGACTATCCCGACAGCAAGACCGTTCACTTCCCGATGTCGTGCATGCATTGCGAAGACGCCGACTGCGTAACCGTGTGCCCCACCGGCGCCTCGTGGAAACGTCCCGAGGACGGCATCGTGCTGGTGGACCAGGACAAGTGCATGGGCTGCAACTACTGCGCCTGGGCGTGCCCGTACGGCGCGCGCGAACTCGACCGCGAGGACGGCGTGATGAAAAAATGCACGCTTTGCGTTGACCGCATCTACGACGAGGAACTGCCGGAACCGGAACGCCAGCCGGCCTGCGTGCTGACCTGCCCGACCCACGCGAGATTTTTCGGCGACCTCGACGACCCCGACTCCGAAGTCTCGACGCTGGTGCGCGAGCGCGACGGCGGGCAGTTGATGCCGGAACTCGGCTACAACCCGACCAATCTCTACCTGAAACCGCGCAAGGCCGCGCAGGTGCCGCCCCACGACGCGCCCGCAGGCGCCGGCGGCGGCGATGGCGATGGCGGC
Organism: Gammaproteobacteria bacterium; assembly: GCA_028817225.1. NCBI lineage: Bacteria > Pseudomonadati > Pseudomonadota > Gammaproteobacteria > Gammaproteobacteria bacterium. The sequence goes on from JAPPQC010000019.1 coordinate 5,788, forward strand.
AACGGCGGCGGTCTGGCGGAGCGCGTCAAGAACTGGGTCAACCGGGCGGTGGCCCGGTAGGCCGCCGGCGCACGGCGGGCGGCGGACACCGAGGCCATGCAACCGGCCCTGTCCATCATTTTTTTCACGGTCGTCTCCGGCGCCGGGCTGGGGCTGTTCATTGTGCTGTCCGTCGCCGGGCTGTTCGGCAGGCCGCAGACGGAGGCGGCGCTGCTGGCGTGCGCCGCCGGCCTCGTGCTGACGACGTTAGGCCTGGTTTCCTCGACGCTGCATCTCGCCAACCCGAAGAATGCGTGGCGCGCGTTCAGCCGTTTCAAAACTTCGTGGCTGGCGCGCGAGGCTGTGCTCGCCATCGTCTTCTATCCGCTGGCGCTCGCCTACACGGCGCTGTGGTGGGCGCGCGGCAACGCCCTCGACAACCCGGTGTGGGTGGCGGTGTCGCTGCTGATTGGCCTGATTGCGCTGGCCACGGTGTTCTCGACCGGCATGATTTACGCATGCCTGAAGACCATCCGCCAGTGGCACACGCCGCTGACGCCGGTCAATTATGTCGTGCTGGCGCTGATGACCGGCCACCTGCTGATGCTGGCGCTGCAAGACCTTGCGGGCGGCCCGGTCAGCGCCTACGAGATGGAGATTGCGCTCGGCCTGCTGGCCGCCGGCGCGCTGGTGAAACTGGCTTACTACGCATGGATTGCGCCGCCGCAGGGGCCGACCATCAACACGGCGACCGGGTTCACGCGCGCCAATGTGCGCCTGCTGGATGTCGGGCACGGCGCCGGGACTTTTCTGACCGAGGAATTCGGCTTCCAGTTGGCGCGCGAAAGGCGCGTGCTGCTGCGCTGGTGCGTCTTCCTGCTGGGCTTTGCGCTGCCGGCGCTGCTGATGCTCGGCGGCCTCGCACAGGCGCTGGCGGTGCGGCCCGCGGCGCTGTCGGCGCTGGCGCTGGCGCTCGCCGGCATCTTCATCGAGCGCTGGCTGTTCTTCGCCGAGGCGCAGCATGTCGTGAATCTCTATCACGGCAGGCGGCAGACCTGATTCCGCCGCTTGCGGCATGACCGGCGCACCCGGCATGAACATCGTCGTTGTCGGCGCCGGCTATGTCGGGCTGGTTTGCGGCGCCTGCTTCGCGCAGTGGGGCAACCGCGTAACCTGCGTGGACATTGACGCCGGCAAGATACGCCGCCTCAACGCCGGCGATGTGCCGATTCACGAGCCGGGCCTGGAACCGCTGATTGCGGCCAATGTCCGCGACGGGCGGCTGTTTTTCACCGACCGCTGCGACGATGCGCGCGCCGCGCAGGCGCGGGCGCCTGTGCAGGCGGTCTTCATCGCGGTGGATACGCCGCCCGGCGACGACGGGCGCCCCGACCGGTCGGCGGTGCTGGCGGCGGCGGGCGATGCGGTGCCGGCGTTTGGCGGGCACACGGTGGTCGCCGTCAAATCCACCGTGCCGGTGGGCACCTGCGGCGCGGTGCGCGAGGCGGTGGCGCAGGCGATGGCGCGGGATGGCGGTGCGGCGCCGCTTGCCGCACAATTTGATGTGGTGTCCAATCCCGAGTTTCTGCGCGAAGGGCGGGCGGTGGACGACTTCATGCGCCCCGACCGCGTTGTCATCGGCGCCGACAATGCCGCGGGCCGCGATGTGTTGTGCGACCTCTACCGGCCACTGGCCGCGCAGGGTGTTGAATTTGTGCACACGAGCAGCGCCGGCGCCGAGTTAATCAAGTACGGCGCCAACGCCTTTCTTGCGGCCAAAGTCGGCCTCGTCAACGAAATCGCCGATTTGTGCGAGGCGCTGGGGCTGAACATCGGCGAGGTCGCCGCGGGCATCGGCCTGGACCCGCGCATCGGCGCCGACTTTCTGCGGCCCGGGCCGGGGTTCGGTGGCTCGTGCTTTCCGAAAGACACGCTCGGGCTGCTGGCCGCCGCGCGCGGGCACGATGTGGCGCTGCCGATACTGGAAAGCGTCGTGCGCTCAAACGAGGCCCGCAAGCAGGGCCTGGCGGAACGGGTGCGGCGCGCGCTCGGCGGCCTGTCCGGCAAGACCGTCGCGGTGCTGGGGCTTGCCTTCAAGGCCGACACCGACGATGTGCGGTGTTCGCCCGCTCTCGACCTGGTCGCCGGCCTGCTGCGCGGCGGCGCGGCGGTGAAAGCCTTCGACCCCGCCGGCATGGACCAGGCGCGGCGCCTGCTGCGCGATGTGGAATACTGCACAAGCGCCCTCGACGCGGCGGCGGGCGCCGACGCGCTGGTTGTGCACACCGACTGGGAGGAGTTTGCGGCGCTCGACTGGGGGCGCGTCAAAAGCGCGATGCGCGGGGCCGTCGTGTATGATTTCAGGAACCTGTGCGAGTTGTCGCGGATGCGCGAACTCGGGTTCCATTATTTTCCGGTCGGCGGCGCGCCGCTTGTTCCGGAGAAGAACTGAACGCAGGGCCGGGCACGATGCCGTATTTTCTGTACAAAATCCACCGGCGCGCCGGGCTGGCGGCGCTGGAATACATCACCCGCCTCGACGCCTTCCCGGAGGCGAAAAAGCGGGCGCGGGCGATGCGCGCGGAACTGCCGGCGGACAGCGAGTGCACCGTCAAGATTGTTTTTGCGGACAGCGAAGAGGCGGCGGCGGACTTGCTGGCGGAGAAGCGCGAACCGCCGATTCTGCGCGAGTGGGAGAAGTAGGGCGCCGGGCGCCGGCGGTCAGGCGACTTCCGGCGCCGCGCCGGCCCCGCTCCCCGCCGCCGCGCCGGGCGGCTTGCGGGCGCTTTCAATGTCGTGGCGGAGTTGCCGGTCGTCCTCGACCACCTCACGGTAGGTTCCCTGCCTGCCGACGCGCCCCCCTTCCAGCATGTAGATTCTGTCGCACTGTTGCAGCGTTTGCAGTTTGTGCGTGACCATGATGATGGTTTTTTCCTTCTTCATGCGGGTGATGTTGCCAATAATCTCCGCCTCCGTCTGGGGGTCAATGGACTTCGTCGCCTCGTCGAGCACGATGACATCCACATCCCGGTACAGCGCGCGCGCGATGCCGAGGCGCTGCGCCTGGCCGCCGGAGAGTTTCGAGCCTTTCTGACCGACAACGGTGTCCATGCCGTCGGGCAGTTGGCGGATGATTTCATCGAGTTTCGAGGTTTCGACCGCCTCGCGCAAACGCTCCCTGTCCACTTCATCCGGATTGAGGCCCAGCGTGATGTTGGCGAGGATGGTGTTGTCTATGATGTGCGGGTTCTGAACCACATAGCCGATCCGCCGTTGCCAGCTGCGGAGGCGCGCATCGGTCAGTTCAAGGCCGTCAATCAGCAGCGACCCGCCGGTGGGCTTCGCCAGGCCCGTCAGAAGATCAATCAGCGTTGTTTTGCCGCAACCGTTCTTGCCGATGATGCCGATGCACGCCCCCTTCTCTATCCGCAGGTTCAGCCGGTCGAGCACGATGTCGCGCTCCGTGTCATAGCGGAACGACGCTTCCTTCAATTCGATGCTTTCGTCGAAATCCAGCATCTCGTCGGTCTCCATCTCGTGCTCCTCGTTCAGTTTTTCCATCGTGTCATAAGACAGGTTGAACCGGCTAACCTGTGTTTTTATGTCAATCATGATGCCAAGGATGCCTCCCAGGTAGCCGCCGGCCCTCATCACGACGATGGTGTAGGCGAACAGGAAGGAAACCAGCGCGGTGCTGGGCAGGCCCTGCCACAAGGCGACAAAGAAACCGGCGAGCAGGCTCAAAAAACGCAAACTTGCAAACAAGGTGCCTGAAGAGTGGCTGATGGTGTTCCTTATCCGCTCATTCCTCTCGCGTATCGTCGCGTTTTCGACAAAACTGTCGTAAAAATGTTTTTCGCGCCCGAGAACCTTGATTTCCTTGACGGCCATCATTTCATCGCTGAGGCCGAATCGTTTTTTCTCAAGCGCCCTTATTTTCTCTTCCCCGAAGGCCGCCAGAAAGGGGTTGATGACCAGAAAAAGCAGCACGGCGGTGACTATCAGGAAGACAAATCCGGCCAGCCCGGGAAGCGGAAACAGGAACACAATGGCGGCAAACGAGGCCAGGAACAAAACGCCGTTCTGGAACAGGCCCAATGCGCCTCCCAGTATTGCCCCGAGGGACTGGCTGCCGAACTCGATGTCGTTGACGGGGTCCCGGTGGCTGATTCTGGGGGTGGCCAGATACCTGCGAAACATCTTTTTCGCCAGGGCCAGTTTTTTCCTGAACAGAAAGAAATGATTGAGATTGTTCAGGCCGATGGAGACGAACCCCTCGACCAGCGTCACGACCACCGCGAACAAAACCATGCTGATGACCAGCGTTTGATAATCGGTCTGGGTCAGAATGTGGTTGATGGGTTCATGCCAGCCGTCGGGAATCACTTCCAGCAGCCGGGGCGACAGCGGTTCGCCGGGCCGGGTAATCAGGCGGATGATCGGCAGCACCACGACAATCGGCAGAAATTGCAGGGCGGTGCCGGACAGCAGCACGAGGGAAAGGCCGCCCACCTGAAGGGTGCCGCGCCGCCCCAGAAGGTGCAGAATTCTCTTGAGTGCCTTGAACAATGCCGGTTCCCCCGCTTGCGGCCCGCGCCGCCGCCGACGGCGGGCGTTTTCGGGCTTTTATTGAAGCGCGCTATAATGGATTATACTACCAGAATCCTTACACAAAAGGCGCCGCGCAAGAGTCGCGCCCCCAATCAGGAAGAAGGAAACCAATGGATATAAAAAGACTTTTTATCAGCATTCTGATGGCATTTTCCCTCGCGGGATGTTCCACCCTGTCCAAAACCTGGGACTGGTTCTATGAGGACGACGAGGAAGAAGTGGCGGAAATGGAAGACATCGAGGATGAGGAATTCGAGGATGACGGCGAGGATGAATTCGAAGACGAGTTCGACGACGAGTTTGAAGACGAATTCGAGGATGAATTCGAAGACGAATTCGAGGACGAAGTCGGCGACGAGCCCGCCGGCGAGCGCCCGATGTCAAAAGCCGCGCCGAAGGAGCGGCGGATGCAGGCGACAGGCGCCCCGAACCGCGCCTCGGTGTATTTCGAGTACAAAAGCACGACCGTCCCCGCCGGCAGCCTGAACCTGCTGCAACTGCACGCGCAATACCTGATGGCCAACCCGGGCGCAACCGTCCGCCTGGAAGGCCACACGGATTCGGTCGCGTCCGGCCAGTACAACCAGCGGCTGGCGATGCACAGGGCGCAGGCCGTGGCGCAGATATTGATGCAGATGGGGGTGTCCGCCTCGCAGATTGAGACCATCAGTCACGGCGAGGAACAGGCGGCCTCGGAAGACAAGGGCCAGGGCGGCGCGCTGGACAGGCGCGTGGAACTGGCTTACTGAGCGCCTGAGCGCCCGGGCGGGCCGCCCGGCGCAGGCACAAAAAAAACTGCCTCCCCGGCGGGGGAGGCAGTTTGACAGTCGCCGGGTCAGGCCCGGATTACCCTCTCCGGGTTACTCCTTGTTTTCCCCGCACTTGCCTTCTCCGCATTTGCCTTCACTGTCGTCCTTGCCCATGCCGAAGAATTCCATGAAGGACTGGAAAAAGCCGCCCCCGCTGCGCTTGCCCTCGCCGCATTTGCCTTCACCGCACTTGCCCTCGCCACATTTACCCTCGCCGCATTTGCCTTCGCCGCACTTGCCTTCGCCGCGTTTGCCCTCGCCGCATTTGCCTTCGCCGCACTTGCCCTCGCCACATTTGCCTTCGCCGCCGTGGGCGTCGGCCACCATGTAGCCGGAAGGCAGTTCACTCGCGGCAAACACGTTCTCCTCGGCGGCGGCGGCCCCGGTGACGGCCAAACCGCCCGCCAGCGCCGCAGAAACAAGCCTGCTCGACTTTTTCAATTTGAAATTCTTGTTCACTGTGTTCTCCCCCTGGTTCTCCCTGAAGTTTATGGTTGAAATAAATGACAAACGCCCCGCCTCGGCGGGGCCGCGCCGGTAAGGATACTACATCATCGGGCCGCCGGTCTATCCCGGCGCATTATTTCCGCCAGAACATCGGCGTGAAAACAATCAGCAGCGCAAACACTTCCAGCCGCCCGAGCAGCATCGAAAACGACAGAACCCACTTGCAGAAGGCGTTGAGGCCGGTGTAGTGCTGCGCGACTTCGCCCAGCCCCGGCCCCAGGTTGTTGATGGCCGCCGCCGCCGCCGAAAAGGCGGTTTCCTGGTCCAGCCCGGCGCCCATCAGCAGCAGGTAGATGATGATGAGCGAGCCGACATAGGCCGAGAAAAACCCCCACACCGCCTGGACAACCTTGACATCAAGCGCCTTGTGATTGACCTTGACCGGTATCTTCGCGTCCGGGTGGACGAGTTGCGCCATCTCCCCCAGCCCCTGCTTCAGCAGCAGCCAGAAGCGGATGACCTTCATGCCGCCGCCGGTCGAGCCGGCGCAGCCGCCGATGAAACTCGCCAACAGCAGCAGCATCGGGACAAACCCCGGCCACGCATGGTGCGGCGCCGCGGTGAAGCCGGTCGTCGTCGTGATGGAGACGGCGTGGAAGGCGCCCAGCAGCACCGAATCGCCGGCGTCGTCGTAGTTGCCCACAGCCAGCAGGTAGGCGACCGTCGCCAGCGCAATCACGCCGACGACCGACAGAAACACCGTCCACTCGGTGTCTTTCCAGTAGGCCAGCAGCGAACGCCGCCGCCAGGCGATGAAGTGCAGGCTGAAGTTCATGCCGGCAATCAGCATGAACACCATGGCGACGACCAGCACCGCCGGCTGTTCGGCAAAATAGCCGAGGTTGGCGTCGTGCGTCGAGAAGCCGCCGATGGCCATCGTCGAAAACCCGTGCGCCACCGAATCGAACACCGACATCCCGGCCAGCCAGTAGGCCAAGGCGCACAGCGCGGTCAGCAGCAGGTAGATGTTCAGCAGGCCGCGCGCGGTGTCGCCGATGCGCGGCATCAACTTGGTGTCGCGCGCGGTGGACAGCAGGTCGGTGCGGTACAACTGCATGCCGCCGATGCCGAGCACCGGCGCAATCGCAATCGCGATGACGATGATGCCGAGGCCGCCCAGCCACTGCAGGAACTGGCGGTAGAACAGCACCGCGCGCGGCAGCGAATCAAGGTTCTGCAACACTGTGGCGCCGGTCGTCGTCAGGCCGGAGACGGCCTCGAAAACGGCGTCGTGCAGCGCCAGGCCGGGGTGCGGCAGCAGGTAGAAAGGCAGCGCGGCGGCGGCGCACAGGATGGCCCACGACAGCACCACAATCAAAAACGCCTCCTTCAGGTTGAGGGGCGCGCGGCAGCGGCGCGCCGGCAGCCACGCCAGCAGCCCGGCGGCGAGGATGGCGGCGAACGAGACGGTGAACGGCTGCGCGCTGTTTTCGCGGTACCACAAATCCACCGCCGCCGGCGCCAGCATCGTCAGGCTGAACAACATCAGCAAAATGCCCAGCACGCGCTGGACCGGAAGCAGGTGCATCACAGGAATGTCGCGCTGACCTGGAACAGTTTCTCGATGTCGGGAATGCGCTTTTTCCTGTCGGCGAAAATCACCACATGGTCGTTCGACTCGATCACCAGTTCGCGCGACGCCATGACGACCTCCTCGCCGCGCACGATGGCGCCGATGACCGCGCCCGGCGGCAGCCGCAGGCGCCCGACGCTGCGCCCGACGACATGCGATGTGCGCGCGTCGCCGTGGGCGACGATTTCCAGCGCCTCGGCCTGGCCGCGGCGCAGCGAATGCACCGCCACGGTGTCGCCCTTGCGCAGGTGGCGCAGCAACTGGCCGAGCGACGCCTGCTGCGCGAACAGCGGAATGTCAATGCCGACGCGGCTGCCGCGTATCATCTCGACATAACTTGGCCGGTTGATCAGCGCCAGCACCTTGCGCGCGCCCAGTTGTTTCGCCAGCATCGCCGACAGGATGTTGTCCTCGTCGTCGCTGGTCAGCGCGCAGAACATGTCGGTGTGGGCGATGTTTTCCTCGAGCAGCACGGCCTCGCTGGTGGCGTTGTTGTGCAGCACCACGACCCGGTCGAGGCGCTCGGCCAGCAGGCGCGCGCGCTGCTCGTCGGCCTCGATCAGTTTGACATGGTGGTCGTCCTGCAGCAGTTCGGCCAGGTGCGAGCCGATGTGGCCGCCGCCGGCGATGATGATTCTGCGGTAGAGCTTTTCCTTCCATCCGAGCGCCGCGGTGACCTCGTCCATCTGGCCGCTCGGGGCGATGAAAAACACCTCGTCGCCGGCTTGCAGCCGCGTGTCGCCGTCCGGGAAGACAGCGCGGTCGCCGCGGTAGAAGGCGGCGATGCGAATCGGCAGGCCGGGCAGTATCTGCGGCAGTTCGTCCATGCGCCGCCCCGGCAGGCGCCCGCCCTCGCGCGCGACGGCGCACACCAGTTGCAGGCGCCCGCCGCCGAACTCGGCGATTTGCAGCGCGCCCGGGTGATTGATCAGCAGGCTGATGTTGCGCGACACGACCTGCTCCGGGCTGACCAGCACATCAATCGGTATCGCGTCGCGGCCAAACAGCCGTTCGCGCTCGTCCAGGTAGGCGCGCGTCCTGACCATCGCGATCTTGGTCGGAATGTTGTAGATGGTGTGGGCGATGCGGCAGGCGATGATGTTGACCTCGTCCTCCTCGGCCAGCGCAATCAGCACATCGGCGTCGTCGGCGTCGGCGCGTTGCAACACATCCGGGTGCGAGCCGCGCCCGACGAGGGTGCGAAGATCAAAACGGTGCTGAATGTCGTGCAGGCGGGCGGGGTTCTCGTCTATCAGCGTGACATCGTTGTCTTCCTCGATCAGGTTCAGCGCCAGCGACACGCCGAAGTGGTTGGCTCCGAGAATGATGACTTTCATCGTATTTCCGCCGTGCCGCCGGCGCGCCGATTTGCCGCTGGCGAAGCAGGCGCCGGAATCAGCGCGCGGCGAAGACGGGCGCCGCGGTTGCGGTTACAGCGGCCACCGGTACCAGTCCGAGACCAGCCACCAGTCCGGCAGCAGGCTTTGCGCCTTCATCGGCAGCGGCAAATCGGCGCGCGACAGCCGCACCCGGATGCGGACATGCGTGGCGCCCGACCCCGCCGCCAACGCCTTCTCGATAACGCGGATGCCGCGGTAGCGCCCGAGGTGGTCGAGCGCGTCGTCGAGCGAGTTGAAGGCCGCCTGCCTGGCAAAGGTCAGGTCGTCCACGATGTATTTGCGCGTCAGCGAGTGGTAGCCGATGCGGCGGCGCAGTTGCAGGCGGGCGATTTTCCGGGCGGGCAGAAAGCGGCGTTCGCCGAGCACCTGTATCTGGGTGACGAACACCAGTTGCGTGTCGCGGTTCATCGCCGCAATCAGCGCCGCCGGCAGTTGGTAGTCGGCCTGCGCGTCAAAGCGGATGAAACCGTCGCGCTCGCCTGAATCAATGTCGCCAAGGGTGATGCCGCCGCCGTCGGCTTCGGCGGCGGGCGCGGCTTCGCGCGCGCCCTCCTGGGCCTGCGCGACCTGGGCCTGCACGGCCTGAACCAGCAGCAGCACCGTGAACAATCGAAAACCGGCGGACAGCATGACGGAGCGGATTATAACAGCACCGGCCCCAATCAATCTGCTGTTCAATCCGCCGCTGAATCCGCAGGCTGCGGCTCGAAATGCCGCCCGGCGACGCGGTGGCCGTTGGCAAACGCGGCGCCGCTGACCGGCTTGCCGCCCGGCAACTGCACCGACAGCAGCCGCAGCGCGCCGCGGCCACAGGCGACGACCGGCGCCGGCGACGCCTCCACCACCTGCCCGGGCGCGCCGCCGCCGGCGCACACCTCGGTCCGCCAGATGCGCAACACCTGTTCGCCGAGGCGCCCCTGCGCGACCGGCCACGGGTTCAGCGCGCGCACCTTGCGGGCGATGGCCGCCGCCGAATCGCGCCAGTCTATCCAGGCTTCGCGCTTTTGCAGTTTCGCGGCGTAGCACACGCCATCGGGCGGCTGCGGCCCGGCGTCGAGCGCCTGCGCGGCGTCGGCGCTGAGTTGTTCGAGAAACTCAACGACCATGCCCGCACCCAGTTCGCCTAATTTGCGCGACAGCGCGGCGGCGGTGTCGTCGCCGTCAATCGCGCACGGGCGGCGGCTGATGACGGGGCCTGCGTCGAGTTGTTCGGTCATCCGCATCAGGCTGACGCCGCTTTGCGCGTCGCCCGCCTCGATTGCCCTGGCGACGGGCGCGGCGCCGCGCCAGCGCGGCAGCAGCGAGGTGTGAACATTGACGCAGGCCAGCGCCGGCAGCGCCAGCGTCGGCACCGGCAGCAGCAGGCCGTAGCCCATCGTCAGCAGCAGGTCGGGGCGGTGGTCGGCGAGGCGGCGGTCGGCTTCGGCGTCGAAAACCGCCGGTTGTTCAAGCGCCAGGCCGTGGCGCTCGGCGTATTGCCTTACCGGGCCGGGACGCAACTTGCGCCCGCGCCCGGACGGGCGGTCGGGGCGGGTGTACACGGCGGCCAGTTCGTGGCGCGACGAGCGCGCCGCCTCCAGCACCGGCAGCACGAAATCCGGCGTTCCGGCAAAGACAATCCGACAGGTGGGCACCGGCGCTCGCGGCGGCTCAGACCAGTTCGTAAGGCACTTCTTCACGCACCGGCACTTTGCCGGTGCGCTTGATTCGCTTGACTTCCTCAAGCACGCGGCGGCGGTTTTCCGCCGACAGGTAGTCCACAAACAACTTGCCGCGCAGGTGATCCATCTCATGCTGTATGCAGACCGCGAGCAGGCCGTCGGCGGTGAACTCGTGCGCCGCGCCGTCGCGGTCCTGCGCGCGCACGCGGATGCGCTCGGCGCGCTTCACCTTGGCGTGGATGCCGGGAACCGACAGGCAGCCTTCCTCCATTTCCTCAACGCCGTGCGACTCGATGATTTGCGGGTTGATCAGGCACTGCGGCCGGTCGCGGTCGGCGGAAATGTCCACCACGAGGATGGCCTTCTGGATGTCGGCCTGCGTCGCCGCGAGGCCGATGCCCTTGGCCTCGTACATGGTTTCGAGCAGGTCGTCCACTATTTGGGCCGTTTCGTCGCCGAAAGACTCCACCGGGGTTGCTTTTTTGCGTAATCTCGGGTCCGGATAGGTCAGGATTTTGAGTTTCGCCATGCCGGTATTTTATAGTAGCCGGCGGGGAAATTCTAACGCCCCCTTCCGCACGGCCCGCCGCGCGCACGATGCGCCGGGCGGCACGCCGCCGCGTGCTAAACGGCGGCAAAACAACAAATGGAACAACACAAAAAACAACAGGCACAACTTTATCCGGAACCACAAGGCATGGACAACAACACCGAACAATGGCTGCTGGCCAGCCGCGCGCCGGGGCTTGGCGCCGTGGGCTTGCTTGGCCTGCTGAAACACTTCGGCGGCATCGCCGCGCTGTTCAGCGCCGGGCGCGGCGAACTGGCGCGCGCCGGGCTGGCGCAGGAGACGATACGCTTTCTGCGCGCACCCGACCCGGCGCTGATAGAGGCCGACCTGGCGTGGCTTGAAGAACCCGCGCACACGATGGTCACATTCGGCGGCGACGGCTATCCGCCGCAACTGCTGCCGCTGAAAGACGCGCCGCCGCTGCTGTTCGTCAAGGGCGACGCCTCGCTGATTGGCGAGCCGCAGATTGCGATTGTCGGCTCGCGCCGCCCGACACCGGCGGGGCGCGAAAACGCGCGGCATCTCGCGCGCGAACTGGCCGGCAGCGGCCTGCTGGTGACCAGCGGCCTCGCCCGCGGCATTGATGCGTGCGCGCACCACGGCGCGCTCGACGCTGGCAAGCCGACGATTGCCGTCATCGCGACCGGCCAGGACATCATCTACCCGGCGGAGAACAAGAAACTGGCGCAGGCGATGGCCGAACGCGGCGCGCTGGTGTCGGAGTTTCCGTGCGGCATCGGGCCGCTGCCGGGCCATTTCCCGCGCCGCAACCGCCTGATCAGCGGCCTTGCGTTAGGCGTCGTCGTCGTCGAGGCCGGCGAGCGCAGCGGCTCGCTGATTACCGCGCGCCTCGCCGGCGAACAGGGCCGCGAGGTGTTCGCGGTGCCCGGCTCGCCGCGCAACCCGCTGGCGAAAGGCTGCCACCGCCTGATACAACAGGGCGCCAAACTGATCGCGGACGCCGGCGATGTGCTGATTGAGTTGAAACCGCAAATCGAACACCTGCTGAAACCCGAACACCGGCAGGGCCGGCGGCAGGACGCGCCCAACGCCGAACTCGTCCTCTCCGAGACCGCGCCGCCCGACTCCCTCGACGCCGAACACCTGGCGCTGCTGGACCAAATGGGCTTTGAACAAACCACCGTGGACGAACTCGTCGAACGCACCAACCTGCCAGTGGAACAGGTGTCGGCCATGCTGCTGATGCTGGAACTGGAAGGCTATGTCGGCGCCGGAGGGGGTTTTTATCAGCGGATTAAGTAGCGGGGAGCGCCAGAGCGCGCAGATACCCGACAAAACTTCGGCATTTGCCGGCTGCGGGTTTTCAGGATGCCCGCCCTATTCCCCCAGCAGGTCAGCCAGCCGCTCGTTCACATAATAATATACGCGCCCAATCTTGATGCGGGCCAGCAAGCCCAGGGTCACCATGTCATCCAGATAGCGTTTGGCCGTGATGCGGCTGCATGGCAGTTCGCGCTCCATAATTCCAATCTTGCAGTAGGGCCACTTGAACAGAATTTCCATGAACCCCTCGCGTTCGGCGGCGCGGGTCTTTCCTTTCGCGCGCTCCGCCATTTCATCGGCAAGGTCCCGCATTTTCTCTATTCTGGCTATCGTGTCGCGGGAAGTTTCCTTGACCGCGGCCAGCATGTACAGAATCCATTGAGTCCAGTTGCCGGCCTCGGTCACTTCGCGCAGATACCGGTAGTAGTCCGCCCGGTTTTCAATGAAATAGCGGCTGAGATAAATGGTCGGCGACTGGAGCAACCCCCGCCGGCACAGGTAGAGGATGTTCAGAATGCGTCCGGTGCGGCCGTTGCCGTCCATGAAGGGGTGTATCGCCTCGAACTGGTAATGCGCGACCGCCATTTTTACCAGCGGATCCACTCCGTCGCTGTCGTCGTTGAGAAAGCCCTCCAGATTGGAAAGCAGCCTGCCAACATGCTCGCCGCCGGGCGGGGTGTACACCACCAGCCCGATATCCGGGGCGCCGATGGACACCTCGTCACGGCGCACCTGCACATCCATGCCCCGGATGAGCGAGCAGATGCTTTCAAACAGTGCAATGTCCAGAGTCTTGCGTTTCTGCAAACTGCCGAGACCGGCCCACAGCGCTTCGCGGTAACGAAGCACTTCCTTGGCGTTGGGGTCCATCTGTGAATCTTCATCGCCGGACGCCAGCGCCTGGTAAAGGGCGTCGCCGGTGGTGACGATGTTCTCAATCTCGGAACTGCTGCGCGCCTCCTGCAGCGGGATGGCATCCACCAGGATGGCCTGATTCGGCAGCCCCTCGCCCAGGGCGCCGACACGTGCCAATTCGGCTCTGGCCGCAATGCAGGCCCTGAGCACCTCCGGGGGCTCAATGTCCGCCTTGGGCGGCAAGCCCGGGAGGCGGTTCCACGGGGTTTCAGGGTTGTACAGGGGGTCGGGGGTCATCCGGGCTGTCTCTCTTTTCAAAGATATAGTTTATACGGATTATTATACGTCACAAATCCTGATATATATACTTTTTCTTGTTTTTTATATATTTCTGATTGGGAAGTAGATACTTTTTATACATAAGCGCAGGGCAAATATATACTTTTTCGGAATTTCTATACATATCATGGGCGCCAATAGATACTTTCTATACATATCCCCTGCCCCAATAGATACTTTTCGCGTATTTCTATACATATCCTTACGGCGCCTCGCTTTCCGGCCCCGCTTCGGGTCGCGGGTGCTGGCGGACCGCATTGAGGAAATCATCGCCGTAGCGTTGCAGTTTGTATTCGCCGACACCGGAGAGGGCGGCCAGTTGGTCTTTGTCTTGCGGGCGCAGGTGCGCCATTTGCCGCAGGACGGCGTCGTGGAAGACGACATAGGGCGGCACGCCCTGTTCCTGCGCGAGTTTCAGGCGCAGTGCGCGCAGCGCCTCCCACAGCGCCTCGTCGCCGGGCGCGATTGGCGGCGCCTCGGCGGAGCGGGCGATGGCGGGGCGGGCGGCGGCGCGGTGTGCCTCGCGCAGGCGCAGCGTGCGTTCGCCGCGCAGCACCGGGCGCGCCTCGTCGGTCAGGCGCAGTGCGCCGTAGCGTTCCGTGTCCACCATCAGGCAGCCGCCGGCCACCAACTGGCGGAAAATGGAGCGCCATTGCGCGGCGCTGTGGCCGGCGCCGATGCCGAACACGCTCAGGCGGTCATGATTGAAGCGGCGGATGCGCTCGTCGCTTTTGCCGAGCAGCACATTGACCAGGTAATGAACGCCGAAACGCTGGCCGGTGCGGTACACGCACGACATCGCCTTCTGCGCGGCCTCGGTGCCGTCCCAGGTTTGCGGCGGCTCCAGGCAGTTGTCGCAGTTGCCGCACGCGGCGGCGGCGGTCTCGCCGAAATACTCGAGGATGGCGCGGCGGCGGCAGGTGGTCAGTTCGCACAGGCCGATCATGGCCTCCAGTTTGCGGTGGGCATCGCGCTTGTGGTCCTCGCCCGCCTGCGACTCGCGCAGCCACTGGCGGAAGATGACGATTTCCTTCATGCCGTAACTCATCCAGGCGTCGGCGGGCAGGCCGTCGCGCCCGGCGCGGCCCGTTTCCTGGTAGTACGCCTCGATGCTCTTCGGCAGCGACAGGTGGGCGACGAAGCGCACATCGGGCTTGTCTATGCCCATGCCGAAGGCGACGGTGGCGACGATGATGACGCCGTCCTCGCGCAGGAAGCGCTCCTGGTGCCTGCGGCGGGTTTCGGCGGGCAGGCCGGCGTGATACGCAAGCGCGCAGCGCCCGCGCCCGCTGAGCCACGCGGCGGTCTCCTCGACTTTCTGGCGCGACAGGCAATAGACGATGCCGGCGTTGTTCGGGTGCCGGCCGGCGAGGAATTGCCACAGGCGCTCGCGGCTGTTTTCGCCGTCGCGGATTGTGTAGCGGATGTTGGGGCGGTTGAAACTGTTGCGATAGGCACGCGCGTCGGACAGTTGCAGTTGCACGATGATGTCGCGCTGCGTCGGCGCGTCGGCGGTGGCGGTCAGGGCGATGCGCGGCACCCCGGGGTAGCGCTCGCGCAGCACCGACAGTTGCCGGTACTCCTCGCGGAAATCGTGCCCCCACTGCGACACGCAATGCGCCTCGTCTATCGCGAACAGCGACAGGCGCTGCGCGTCGAGCCAGTCGAGCGTGCGCGCTTGCAGCAGGCGTTCCGGCGCGATGTAGAGCAAGTCGAGCGCGCCGTCCTCGACCGCGGCCTCGGCCTCGCGGATTTCATGCCAATCCAGCGCCGAGTTCAGGCAGGCGGCGCGCACACCGGACTGGCGCAGCGCATCCACCTGGTCTTTCATCAGCGCGATGAGCGGCGAGATGACAACGCCGACACCGCCGCGCACCATCGCCGGTATCTGGTAGCACAGCGACTTGCCGCCGCCGGTGGGCATCAGCACCAGCGCATCGCGCCCGGCCAGCAGGTCGGCGATGGCGTCCTCCTGCTGCAAGCGGAAACCGGGGTGGCCGAAAACGTTCTGAAGAATCCGGCGGGCGTCGGCCATCGGGCCGGTCAGGGGTTCTGGAGTATCCATTGCTGCATGATGGCGCATTGCCGGAGGCCGGGGCCGCCCACCCGACAAATGGTAGCCCTCCGCCGACGAACGGGCAAGGCGCGCGGCGCGAATGTGCGTCATTTCCGGCGGGCATCCGGCAATCCGATGCGGGCAAATGCTACTATATGCGGGCAGATTCAACCGCAAGCCCCATGTTCACCATTCCCGACCTGACGCTGCTCGACATCGCCGCCTTTGGCTGGTTTATCTTGTGCTGGTTCGGCTATGTGTGGATTGCCGACCACACGCGCTGGGCCAGGCGCAGCGCCAGCGCGCTGATCAACGAACGCCGCCAGATGTGGATGCGCAACATGGCGCTGCGCGGCGTGATGCGCATGGTGGACACGATGATACACGGCTCGCTCGCCAACGGCGTGGCGTTCTTCGCCTCGACTTCCATCCTGATGGTCGGCGGCCTGCTGGCCATACTCGGCGCCACCGACGAGGCCATCGCGGTGGTGGCGGGGCTGCCGTTCGGCGTCAAGGTGTCGCCGATACTGTGGCAATTGAAGGTGCTGATGATGGTCGTCATCTTCGTCTATTCCTTCTTCAAGTTCGCGTGGTGCTACCGGCTTTACAACTACTGCGCGATCCTGGTCGGCTCGATTCCGCCCGACGATGAACTGACGCCGGAGAAACTCACCGAAACCCAACGCATCGGGCGGCTTTACAGCCTCGCCGGAAGCCAGTTCAACAACGGGCTGCGCGCCTACTTCTTCGCGCTGGCCGCGCTCGGCTGGTTTCTGCACCCGGTGCTGTTCATCGGCGCCACGGCGTGGGTCGTGCTGGTGCTCTACCGCCGCGAGTTCCACTCGCGCTCGTTCAGAATACTCAGCGAATAACGGCGGCGCGCGGCGGCCCCCGCCCCGCCGCCGGCCCGCCGTTGACAATTTGTTGATAAAGCGGCGGCCATTCTTTATAGTATCCGTCCGGCGCCGGAGAAACCGCGCCGCTTTCACACACTACACACACTGTCATGGAGATTGCATCATGAACATTTATCGCGCCACCGCCATTGTCGTCGGTATCGCCATCATGGTGGCCGTCTATTACATGGCCCAACTGTAACCGCCCCCCTGCGGACGGCGTGACTCGCGCTCGGCAGCGGCGCCGCCGCCCGAACCCTTTCCCGTGCACGCCGGCCTTTGTGTTGGCTTTTGTGCTGGCTTTTATGTTGGCGCTCGTGCCGGCGCTGCCGTGCGCGGCGCAGGCCGCCGGCGCCTTCTCAATCACCGCGCAAAAAAGGGTCGGGAACGACATCGCCGAGATGCTGCTTGTCGCCGAGGCGCAAAGCCCGGGGCGGCAGGGCGCGTCCGCCGACGCCGACACCGCGATTGACTGGGCGCTGTCGCACCGCGCCGCCTACCCGAATGTGAAGATGTCGGCGTCCAACCCGCAGGCGGTGCAGCGCTACGACAGCCGCAGCGGCCAACGCACCTGGCTTGCGCGGCGCGAACTGCGGCTGGAAAGCGACGACATCGAACGCCTCGCGCGGCTCGCCGGCACGCTGCTGACCCGCCTGAAACTCAACCGCGCGCGTTTCAAACTGTCGGAAAAACTGCGGATGAAGACCGAACTGCGGCTGATGGCCGGCGCGATGAAGCGCTTCAACAACGAAAAGCCGCGGGCGGACATGCGCCCCGACTCGATTGAAGTCACGGTGGACAACCTGGCGCGCACCGAGGCGCTGCAAATCCGGGCGCTGCTTGAAAGCGGGCAACCCGCCGCCGGACAACTGCCGCCGGGGCACAGCATCATCCGGATTACGCTGCAAGCCGGCGCCTGACGGCATGTTCGGCAAACTGAAACTGTACGCGGAACTGGCGCGCCTGCACCGCCCCATCGGCATCTACCTGCTGCTGTGGCCGACATTGTGGGCGCTGTGGTTCGCCGCCGACGGCCCCCCCGCCAGAAGCCTGCTGCTGATTTTCGCCGCCGGCGTCGTGCTGATGCGCTCGGCGGGCTGCGTCATCAACGACTACGCCGACCGCAAACTGGACACGCTGGTTGCAAGAACGCGCACCCGCCCGATTGCAAGCGGGCGCGTGCGGCCCGGCGAGGCGCTGGCGCTGTTCGCGGTGCTGGCGCTGGCGGCGTTCGCACTGGTGCTGATGACCAACACGGCGACGGTGCTGATGGCCGTCGTCGCGCTGGCGCTGGCCGCCTCCTACCCGCTGATGAAGCGCCTGCACCCGCTGCCGCAGGTGCATCTGGGGCTGGCCTTCGGCTGGGCGATTCCGATGGCCTGGGTCGCCCACGCGCAGACTGTTCCGCCGGCGCCGATCTGGCTGCTCTACGCCGCCAATGTGGCGTGGTCGGTCGCCTACGACACGATGTACGCGATGGCCGACCGCGACGACGACATCAAGGCCGGCATCCGCTCCACCGCCATTTTGTTCAGCGAGATGGCCGGCGACCGCGACCGCTGGCTGGTCGGCGCGTTCCAGGCGGCGGCGCTGGCGCTGCTGTTCGCCGCCGGGCGCGTCGAGGATCTGGGGCTTTTCTTCAACGCCGGGCTGGCCGTCGCCGCGTGCTTCGCGCTGCACCAGCAACGCCTGATTCGCAGCCGCCGCGCCGACGACTGCCTTGCCGCCTTCGCCAACAACCACTACTTCGGCCTGGCGGTTTTCACCGGCCTGTTTGTCGAGTGGCTGTGAGCGTTCACGCCGCGGCGCGCGCCGCGACCCAAACCTCGATGTGCGCGACACCGGCGCGCGCGAGCACCTTCGCCATCTCGCCGACGGTGGCGCCGGTCGTCATCACATCGTCCACGATGGCGACGCGCTGCGCGCGCGGGCGGCGGCGCAGATGAAACGCGCCGTTCAGGTTGCGGCGGCGGCGTTTCGCGTCGAGCGCGGTCTGCGGCACCGTGCGCCGCGTTTTGGCGACGCAGGCCGCCTCCAGCCGCACACCGAGTTCCGCCGACAGCACGCGGGCAATCTCCAGCGACTGGTTGAAGCCGCGCCGGCGAAGACGTTCGCGGTGCAGCGGCACCGGCACCAGCGCGCCGGGCAGGCCGCCGTCCGCGGCGCGGACATGGCGCGCCAGCATTTTGCCGATGGGCGCCGCCCACTCAATGCGACGGCCATACTTGAATTCCCGAATCATCCGGTCGGCCATCGGCGCGTAGAGGCAGGGCGCCAGCACCCGTTCGTAGCGCGGCGGCGCGGCGAGACACCGCGCGCACAGCGGCAACGGCGCCAACAGCGGCGATGCGACGAGACAACGTTTGGGCAACGGCGGCGATGCGGCGAGACCGCGTGTGCACAATGGCGCGGGCAACGGTGCGGGCAGCGGCGGCGGCGGCGGCGTGGCGAGACCGCGTGCGCGCAATGGCGCGGGCAGCGACGCCGGCATGGCGAGCGGCTCGCAGCAGATGCGGCAATGCGGCCCGAGCGCCGGCAGCGCTTCCACGCAATCGCGGCACAAGCCGCCGTCGGTCTCCGGCACGCAGCACAGCGGACAGCGGCGCGCGAACAACCGCCGCGTCAGCAGGCCCGGTATCCGGCCTGTCATCCGGTCCCCGGTCGCGTGCGAACGACTGGCGCGGCGCGTCAGCAGGCCCGGTATCCAGTCCGGCGTCCAAACCATCATTCAACCCGCCATTCAACCCGGCATTCAATCCGCCATTCAATCCGCCATTCAACCCGGCGTCCAACCCGGCGTCCAACCCGGCATTCAACCCGCCATTCAATCCGAATGGGGGCAAGTTGACACGCCCCCGTCTCCTTATAGACTGCACCGAAACCCCGCCGGAAAGAATGAACGACCACACCCCCCCATTGCGTCATGAGCCGCGCCACGAGTTGCGCCACGACTGGAGCAGGCACGAAATAACGGCGCTGCTCGCCACCGCGTTCAACGACCTGCTGCTGAAAGCGCACCAGGTTCACCGCACCTTTCACGACCCGAACAAGGTGCAAATCAGCACGCTGCTGTCCATCAAGACCGGCGCCTGCCCGGAAGACTGCGCCTACTGCCCGCAAAGCGCGCGCTACCAGACGCCGGTGGCGCCGCAGCGATTGCTGGATGTGGACGAGGTCGTGGCCGCGGCGCGCGACGCCAGGGCGCACGGTGCCGACCGCTTCTGCATGGGCGCGGCGTGGCGCGAGCCGAAGGAGCGCGACCTTGCGCGGGTGTCGGAGATGGTCGCCGCGGTCAAGGCGCTGGGGCTTGAGACCTGCGCGACGCTCGGCATGCTGGACGCGGCGCAGGCGCGGCGGCTGGCCGACGCCGGCCTCGATTACTACAACCACAACCTCGACACTTCGCCGGAGTTTTACGGCCATGTCATCACGACGCGCGTCTATCAGGAGCGCCTCGACACGCTGGAGCATGTCCGCAACGCCGGCGTCAAGGTCTGCTGCGGCGGCATACTCGGCATGGGCGAGACGCGCGACGACCGCGCCGGCCTGTTGCAGCAACTGGCCAACCTGCCGCAGCACCCGGAATCGGTGCCGATCAATATGCTGGTGCAGATTGAGGGCACGCCGCTTTACGGCGCGGCGCAACTCGACCCGCTGGAGTTCGTGCGCACCGTCGCCGCCGCGCGCGTGCTGATGCCGCGCGCGTGGGTGCGGCTGTCGGCGGGGCGCGAGGAGATGTCCGACGAGATGCAGGCGCTGTGTTTCTTCGCCGGCGCCAACTCGATCTTCCACGGCGAAAAACTGCTGACCGCGCCGAACCCGGAAACGCACAGCGACCGCCGCCTGTTCCAGCGGCTTGATATCGAACCCGTCGCCGCCCGCCGCGGCTGAGCCGCGCGCGCCGCAATGAAAGACCCGCGCGCAGACCTTGAGGCGCGCAGGCGGCTGCACCTGTACCGCGAGCGCGGCGTCAGCGACGGCCCGGCGGGGCCGCGGCGGCGCTGGAACGGGCGCGAGGTGCTGTCGTTTTGCAGCAACGACTATCTGGGGCTGGCGGCGGATGCGCGCGTTATTGAAGCCGGCGTGCGCGGCCTGCGGCGTTACGGCGTCGGCGCCGGCGCGTCGTGCCTGATCAACGGCTACACGGCGGCGCACCGCGAACTGGAAGAGGGCCTGGCGGCGTTTCTGTCGCGCGAGCGCGCGCTGCTGTTCGCGTCGGGCTACATGGCCAATCTCGGCGTTATCGCCACGCTCGCCGGCAGAACCAGTCATCTGTTTGAAGACCGCCTCAATCACGCCTCGCTGCTGGACGCCGGCGTGCTGTCGAGGGCGCACCTGCACCGCTACCCGCATTGCGACACCGCCTTTCTGCGCGCGCAACTGCGCGGGCTGGACGACTGCGTTGTCGCAAGTGACGCGGTGTTCAGCATGGACGGCGACCTCGCGCCGCTGGGCGAACTCGCCGCGCTGTGCGCCGACGCCGGCGCGCTGCTGGTGGTGGACGACGCCCACGGCATCGGCGTGCTTGGCAACAGCGGCGCCGGCGCGACTGAACTGGCCGGGCTTGGGCAGCGCGAGGCGCCGCTGCTGGTCGGCACGCTCGGCAAGGCGTTCGGCGTGTGCGGCGCGTTTGCGGCGGGCAGCGCGGAATGGATCGAGGCGCTGGTGCAGCACGCGCGCACCTATCTCTACACGACCGCGCCGCCGCCGGCGCTGGCGTGCGCCGCCGCCGAGAGTTTGAACCTGGTGCGCGGCGAAGGCTGGCGGCGGCGCAAACTGCTTGAACATGTCGCGCTGTTTCGCCGCCTCGCCGGACAGGCCGGCCTGGCGTGCCTGCCGTCCGAAACGCCGATTCAGGGTGTCGTGACCGGCGGCGCGGAAGCGGCCCTTGTTTTGTCGCGGGCGCTGCTGGACGACGGCCTGCATGTCGCCGCCATCCGCCCGCCGACCGTGCCCGAAGGCGGCGCGCGCCTGCGAATCACGCTGTCCGCCGCGCACACACCCGGCGAGATTGAACGGCTGGTTGAGTCGTTGGCGCGGCATCTGGAGCGGGGTGTTGGGGGGGGCTGACGGGCGGGCTGCCGAAAATTCTGCCGAAGGAACTATCGGGAAATCTGTCAAGCGGCAGGCGACGCACACCGTCACAGAAGATTGCGGTCAACAAACGAAGTAATCACTTCGCCGACAACAAAGTGGTCGAGCACGCGCACGCCGATCAGTTCCAGCGACTGCTTCAATGTGCGCGTGATGAGGCGGTCGGTGAGGCTCGGCTCCGACCGCCCCGACGGATGGTTGTGCGCGAAAACCGCGGCGGCGGCGTTGTGGTACAGCGCGCGCTTGACGACCTCGCGCGGATAGACGCTGGCGCCGTCTATCGTGCCGTGGAATAACTCCTCAAAGGCAATCAGGCGGTGGGCGCCGTCGAGAAACAGGCAGGCGAACACCTCGTGGCCGTAATCGCGCATTTTCAGCGTCAGGTAATTGCGGGTGTCTGCGGCGTCGGCCAGCACATCGTTCTCGCGCATGGACTCGGTCAGCGTGCGGCGCATGATTTCAAGCGCGGCCTGCAAGCGGGCGTAACGCGCCGCGCCGAGGCCCGTGTTGCGGCACAGGTGCGCACGGTCGGCGCCGACAATCGCGCGCAGACTGCCGCAATCGACAAGCAGCCCGCGCGCGATGTCCAGCGCGCTGTTGCCGCGCGTGCCGGAACCGATGACAACCGCAAGCAATTCGGCATCCGTCAGCACCGACGCCCCCCGCTTCAGCAGTTTCTCGCGCGGCCTCTCGTGCCGCGGCCACTCGTTGATAACTTCCCGCCCCATGCCCCCATCATCCCCAAAAATCAACCCCCCAACCCCGCTTACCCGACCAACGGTCGCAAGTAACCGACCACCGGCGAGAAACCGCCGAATAGAAGGGCTGAAACCCTTTTACTTGCCGATGCAGAAGTCGGCGAAGATGTCGCCTAACAGGTCTTCGGTGGTGTAGGTGCCGGTGATGGTGGCGAGGGATTGTTGGGCTTGTTTCAGGCCTTCGGCGGCGAGTTCGGTGCGGGCGGTGGCGGGGCGCAGGTGTTCGAGGGCGTGTTGCAGGGATTGTTGTGCTCGCGACAGGGCGTCGAGGTGGCGGCGGCGGGCGGCGATGGCGTTTTCGGCGCTGTCGGTCGCGACGGCATCGGTTGGGCTGCCGCCGGTTGTGCCGTCGTTGGTTGTGCCGTCGCTGGTTGGGTTGCCACTGACTGGGCTGCCGCCGGTCGTGGTGGCGCCGGTCATGGCGCTGTCGGGCATGATGATTTTTTGTTTGATCAGGGCGCGCAGATTGTCCAGGCCCTCGCCGGTTTTGGCGGAGATCCAGAGGTCGGCGTTTGTGTCCCGGCGGTCCGTTGTCAGGTCGGCCTTGTTGAAGACGGTCAGTATCGGTGTGTCGTCCGGCAGGCGGCGGGTGACGGCGCGTTCGGCGGCGCCGATGCCGGCGGTCGCGTCCACCAGCAGCAGCACGATGTCGGCGGCGTCCATTGCCCGCAACGCGCGGCGCATGCCTTCTTCCTCGATTGCGTCGCCGGATGCGCTGATGGCGGCGGCATCGGGCTGCGGCGCACGGCTGCTTGCCGGCCTCGCGGTGTCGCCGGGCGCGGCGAGGCCGGCGGTGTCGAGGATGCGCAGGGGGATGCCGTCCAGCAGGATTTCGCTCTTTACGATGTCGCGGGTGGTGCCGGCGAGGGCGCTGACGATGGCCTCGTCGGTTTGTGACAGGCGGTTCAGCAGGCTGGACTTGCCGGCGTTCGGGCGGCCCGCGATGACGAGTTCGGCGCCCTCGGTCAGGCGCGCGCCGTGCGCGGCCCTTTTGATGATGTCGCGGATGGATGCAATCAGCGCCTCCAGCCGCTGCACCAGTTGGTAGTCGCCGACGACATCCACATCCTCTTCCGGGAAGTCGAGCGCCGCCTCGGTCAGCACGCGCAATTCCTTCATCTCCGCCGACAGTCGCGCGATGGCGCGTGAAAACTCGCCCTGCAGCACGCGCTGCGCGCTGCGCGCCGCCTGGATGCTGGAACTGTTGACGAGGTCGGCCACCGCCTCCAGTTGCGCCAGGTCGTACTTGCCGTTGAGGAACGCGCGCTGGCTGAACTCGCCGGGGTGCGCGGGCCGCGCGCCGAGATTGAAGATTCTGTCGAGCAGCGCGCCGAGCACGACGGGGCTGCCGTGGGCGTGAATCTCCAGCACATCCTCGCCGGTGAAACTGGCCGGCGCCTTGAAGAAAATGGCGATGCCCTCGTCCAGCACATCGCCGCTGCGGTCGAGAAAGCGGCAAAACGAGGCTCTGCGTTCGGCAAGATTGGCGGCGGCGCCGGTCAGCGCGGCGCCGATGGCGGCGGCGCGCGGGCCGCTGACGCGGATGACGCCGATGCCGGCCCTGCCGGGCGGCGTCGCAACCGCCGCAATCGTATCGCCCGGCGTGGCTGCATTTTCAGTCGTCGTCATCGCCATCAGCGGGCGGCGGGGCGCGCCGCAATCGTGTCGCCCGGCGTGGCCGCGTTTTCAGGCTGCTTCAATCCGCCGGTTGATCATCCATTGCTGGGCAATGGACAACAGGTTGTTGACAAACCAGTACAGCACCAGCCCCGCCGGAAAGAACGCGAAGAACACCGTGAAGATAACCGGCAGCGCCATCATCACTTTCGCCTGCAGCGGGTCGGGCGGCGTCGGGTTCAGTTTGGTCTGTATCAGCATCGTCGCGCCCATCAGCAGCGGCAGCACGAAATACGGGTCGCGCGTCGAGAGGTCGTTGATCCACAGCATGAACGGCGCCTGGCGCAATTCGACGCTTTCCAGCAGCACCCAGTAAAGCGCGATGAACACCGGAATCTGCACGACAATCGGCAGGCAGCCGCCGAGCGGGTTGATTTTCTCTTTCTTGTAGAACGCCATCATCTCCTTGTGCTGGCGTTCCTTGTCGTCCTGGTAGCGTTCGCGCAAACTCATCAGGCTCGGTTGCAGTTTGCGCATGCGCGCCATGGATTTGTAACTGGTCTCGGAGAGTTTGTAGAACGCCAGTTTGATCAGCACCGTCAGCAGCACAATCGCCAGCCCCCAGTTGCCGACCAGGTTGTTGATCTTGTCGAGCAGCCAGAACAGCGGCTTTGACAGCAAGGTCAGGATGCCGTAGTCGGTCGTCAGTTCAAGACCGTCGGCGATTTCGTCCATGTGGTTTTGCAGTTTGGGGCCCGCGAACAGGCGGGTGCTGAAACGCCCGTCGCCGCCCGGCTCGACCGTCACCGGGTAGGAGCGCATGCCGATGATGTATTCGGCGCCGCGCTCGCCGCGCGTGACGCGCGTGTAGAAGTCGTTTTCGTCGTCGCCCAGCAGCGCGCTGACAAAGTAATGCTGAAGCATCGCGACCCAGCCGCCGGTGACGCGCTGCTCCAGAGGCTGCTCGTCCAGTTCGTCAAACGCGAGTTTGTTGTACTTGCCGTCGTACCAGGCGGCGCCGGTGAAGGTGTAGAGCAGGCGCGCGCCGGCATCCGGGATTTCACTGCGCCGCAACTGGCGGTACTGGCGCCCGACCCACCGCTCGCCGCCGCGGTTGCGCACGATGTGTTCGATGTCCACCAGGTAACTGCCGCGGCGCAGCGTGTAGATCTTGTCGGCCTCGATGCCGGCGCCGTTGTTCCAGCGCAGCACGACGCGCAGTTCGTCGGCGCCGTCGTCCAGCGCATAATCGCCGGCGTCGGCGCGGTAATGCTCGTGGTGCGACGGCGCCAGTTTTTTCAGTTGCGCCGCGGCCACGCCGTTGATGCGGTCGTGCAGCAGCCCGGACTGGACGACATAGACTTCGGCGTTCTCGTCGAACAGCGTGAACGGCACCTCCGGCGTGTCCAGCGACACCGGAACTTGCAGCAGTTTCAGGCTGCGGATGTCGCCGCCGCGGCTGTCTATCATCATCTCCACCGTGTCGGTGCGCACGCGGATGCGCCGGCTCGCCGCGCGCCGCCCGGCGGACGCCGGCGCCTGCCCGGCGCGCGGCGTCGCCACGACCGCCTCGGGCAGGTCGGCGTCGGGCTGCTGCGCGGCGCCTGCGCCCGGCCCGGCGTCGTGCACGGCGGGCGGCCCGGAAACGCCGGACGGCGCCTGCGCCTGCGCCGACGGCGGCGTCTGCCATTCCTGCCAGCGCTCCCACAGCAGAAACAGCACCAGCGCGAACGACAGGTAGAGTATGAGGCGAACGTTGTCCATCAGGGCGATTCCTTTCGGGGCGGTTCCTTGCGGGCCGATTCTTTTTCCCAGAAACGGTTCATCGCCGCCCGCACCTGCGCGCCGTCGGCGCGGCCCGCGCCGCTCTTGCCGCTTTTGCTGTTCTTGTCGGTCTTGCAGCCGACGACATAGTCGCGCCCGGGAAGATGGTTTTTGTGGCGTCTGAAACTTTCACGCACGAGGCGCTTGAGCCGGTTGCGCGCCACCGCCTTGCCGGCGGCGCGCACCGAGAACGCAAGCCCCAGGCGCGGCACGCCGCATTGGTTGTCGCGACTGCGGATAAAGAAAACACCTGCGTGCGCTCTCTTCGCGTTTGAGAAAACCGCTTTGTACTGTGACGGTTTGTCGAGGCGGTGCTGTTTCCCCAGACTCTCCGCGCGCGCGTTATCCAAACCCGCTCAGGGAGTCAGCCGGGCTCTGCCGCGGCGGCGCCTGGCGTTGATAATCGCGCGCCCGGCGCGGGTTTTCATCCGCGCCCGGAAGCCGTGCGTGCGCTTGCGCTTGATGTTGCTCGGTTGATAGGTTCGCTTCATTTTGACTCCACCGCTGTCGGGCGGGGGGGTATTCTACCCCATCCGCCGGGAAATGCGAAACGGAAACCGCATGGCCGCGCCCTTTGGGGGCCGCCCCGAAGATTCCTTCAATTTATGGTGGATAACTTCCCCGGTTCGGGGTAATCTTACCCCTCGGGATTCGCCGCCCCCCGGCGAACCAACAACCACCATAATTAATACGATGAGTTTGTGGCAACAATGCATTACAGAGTTGGAGTCTTTGCTCCCTGAGGAAGACGTCAACACATGGATACGATCGCTGGAAGCGGTTGAGACCGAACACTGTCTGAGACTGGTCGCGCCGAATGCGTCCACCCGCGAATGGATACGGAAAAATTGTCTGGGACACATCAGCAGAATCCTGTCGCTGAAACAGGACACGGTGGACGTGCAACTGGAGGCCGGCCCCCAGGAGACGCCGTCGGACGTTCAGGAAACAGCGCCAGAACAACGGCATAGGGCTTTGGCGCAGGCCGCCGAGCCGCGCATTGAGTCGTGCCTGAACCCGGAGCAGACCTTCGAGACTTTCATCGAGGGCAAGTCGAACCGGCTCGCGTGCGCCGCCGCGCAGCAAGTGGCGTCGAACCCGAGCCGGTCGTTCAACCCGCTGCTGTTTTACAGCGGCGTCGGGCTTGGCAAGACGCACCTGGTGCACGCCATCGGCAACGAGATTAAACGCACCAACGACAACCTGCGGGTGCTGTACCTGACATCGGAACGCTTCGTCGCCGACATGGTGCGCGCGCTGCGCAAGGGCAAGATGGATTCGTTCACCCGCTTCTACCGGTCGCTGAATGTGCTGCTGGTGGACGACATCCAGTTTTTCGCCGACAAGGAACAAAGCCAGGAAGAATTCTTTCACACATTCAACACGCTGTTTCAGAGCCAGAGCCAGATCATCATGACATGCGACTGCTATCCCGCCGAGGTCGAGGGCCTGCAGGAACGCCTGAAATCGCGTTTCGGCTGGGGGCTGACCCAGGCCATCGAGCCGCCCGAACTGGAAACGCGGGTCGCCATTTTGCAAAGCAAGGCCAGGCACGACGGCGTTACGCTGCCGGACGAGGTGGCGCATTACATCGCCGAGAACATCCGCTCGAACATCCGCGAACTGGAAGGCGCGCTGCGCCGCGTCATCGCCAACGCGAGTTTCACCGCGAAGGAAATCACCATTGAGTTCGCGCGTGATGCGCTGCGAGACCTGATAGCGACCCACAACCGGATACTGACGATAGAAAAGATTCAGAAGACCGCCGCCGATTATTACAGCATCCGGCCCAACGAGATGGTGTCGCCGCGCCGCAACCGCACCGTCGTGCGCCCGCGCCAGATGGCGATGGCGCTTGCGAAAGACCTGACCAACCACAGCCTGCCGGAGATTGGCGAGGCCTTCGGCGGGCGCGATCACACGACCGTGATACACGCTTGCAGGAAAATCAGGGATTTGCGACAGGAAAACACCCAGGTTGAACAGGAATACAAGGATTTAACGCGAATATTGAACGGATAACGGCTGTTGGCGGGGCTATCCACTGAAAATTGTGGGAAACCTGCGAAACAACCGGAACAAATTGCAGAAAAAGAGGGCAAACAGCGAAAACAAACAAACCGGCGGATAGTTATCCACAGGCAAACAAAGCGGCAAAAGCGCAGAAAAACAGGCGCCGGCGACGCCAATCAACAGAAAACGACAGAACCTACAACAACAAACCATAGAAATATGGAGAAATAATTATTATGAAGATCAAAATCATCAACGAGCAACTGTACCATGTCCTTGAAACCTTGCGGGGCGTTGTGGAATCAAGGAGCACGCTACCGGCCTCGTCCATGGCGCTGTTCTCGCCGCAGGGCAAGGGTTGCTCCATCATCGCGATGAACCCGGAGATGGAACTCCGCCTGCTTGTTGAGGAAATGACGGTTACCGACCCGGCGCCGGCGCTGGTTTCTGTGGCGAAACTCTACGAAATATGCAGAAACACAAGCCATGACACCCAAATTACGCTGAACTTCGGCGATGACCGGGTTACCGTTACTTCCGAGAACGGGCGCTTCAAACTGCTGACGATGCCGGCGGATGACTTCCCGCTGTCGGACGAGGTGACGCTTGAAAACACGATGTCCATCCGCCAGGACGACCTGAAACATGTGGTTGAGAAAACCCACTTTTCAATGGCCGACCACGACGCCCGCTACTACCTGAATGGCATGCTGATAGAAGTGGAAGGCAAGAAACTGACGGCGGTCGCAACCGACGGCCACCGCCTCGCCCGCAGCACGCTGGAGGTTGACCAGCCGGTCAGCGCCAAAACCCAGGCCATCATGCCGCGCAGGGTTGCCCTTGAGTTGATGCGTGTTTTGCAGAAAAGCGAGGAGATGGCGGAACTTGGCGTTGATTCAGCGAACTTGGCGCTGTCTTTTGGCAACAAGCAAATCAGCGCGAAGGCAATCAACGGCCAATTCCCGGACTATCAGCGCGTCATCCCGACCAGTTTTGAGCAGGAAATTCAACTGAACCGCGACGAGACGATGAAATCGCTGACATGGGCCGGCGCCATCGCCGACACCAAGAGCAGCAGCGCGAAATTGAGTTTTTCCGCCGGCCTGCTGAAACTGGAGGTTGAAAACCCCGAAGGCGAGCAGGCCCTGATAGAGCAGAAGATTGACTACCAGGGCGATCCGCTGGACATCGGCTTCAACACCAACTACCTAGCCGATGTGTTCCGGACGCTGGATACCGAGACCGTCATCATGCAAATCCGCGATTCCAGCAGCGGCGTGCGCATTGTGGCCGAAGGCTCGGAGTCCGAGGAATATGTCGTCATGCCGCTGCGCCTGTGAAGTGTCCGTGAAGTGCCCGTAACCTCTATTTTCATCAAAAACCTGCGTAATATCGCGCAGGCCCGGATTGAACTAAGCCCGGGAATCAACTTCCTGATAGGCGACAACGGCAGCGGCAAGACCTCGATTCTCGAGAGTTTCGACATCCTGTCAACCGGCCACAGTTTCCGCACCAACCGCAAGAACGACCTGATTAAATTGCAGCAGGACGGCCTGCTGATTGGCGCGACGCTGGACCACGGCGGCAGCGACCAGAAACTGTCGGTGCAGAAGGAGCGCGACGGCAAGACCGTCGTCACCGTCAACGGCGACAGCGGCGGCGGCTTTGCCGAGGCCGCCTCGCTTTTCCCGGTCAGGGCGTTTCATCCGGACAGCCACCTGCTGGTGCAGGGCGGCTCGTCGGAGCGACGGCGCTTCCTTGATTGGGGCGTGTTTCATGTGAAACCGGGGTTTGTCGAGTGCTGGAACCGCTACCGCCGCTGCCTGCAACAGCGCAACGCGCTGCTGAAGCAGCGCCGCCCGCAATCCCGCCCCGAACAGTGGGACGGGCAGATGATTGAGTATGCCGCCGAACTGGACGAAAGCCGCAGCGAGTATTTCCACTCGTGGCGCACGGTGGTGCGCGATTTCCTGTCGGAACTGAAGCCCGGCAAGGAACTGATTATCGAATACGACCGCGGCTGGCCCGCCGACCGCGATCTGGCCGGTGTGCTGGAGGAAAACTACCCAACCGACCGCGAGCAGGGCGCCACCCGTTTCGGCCCGCACCGCGCCGACATGCACCTGACCTGGGACGGCCAGCCGGCGAAAAGCACCGCGTCGCGCGGGCAGCAGAAGGTCATCGCGCTGGTCCTGACGCTGGCGCAAATCCGGCATTTTGTCCGCACCCACGACAGGGAAGGCATTGTGCTGATTGACGATCTGGCCTCCGAACTGGACACCAAACACCGCAAATGGGCGCTCGGCGAACTGAAACGCCTGGAGCAGCAGACCATCGTTACGCAAACCGAGAACGGCCTGGATCTATCACCGTGGTCTGAAATGAAGGTGTTTCATGTGAAACAGGGGACAGTAACCGAGATTCAGTCGGTGTCGGCAAAAGAAGCGGAGAGTTCATCCGAATTTGAGGAAATCCAGCAGACGGACCGCATTTTCCGACGCAAATGCATCACCTGTGGCGTGCCCATCCCGCAAACCCGCGTGCTGGCCATGCCGGACATCAAAAGGTGCGCGAGATGCCAGGCGGAATTCGAGAAGCGCGAACAGCCCGCGCCGGCAAAAAAAACAGAAGAAGGTTCGGCGCCCGACCAGGAACACAACCAGCAGATGCGCGAGATGCAGCCTTCCGTTGCGGGAAAAAGCAACGGTGAATAACACACAGCGAATTTCGTGCAAAACATGCGCGCACCGGGGGCATTTTTGCTTGATTGCAGCCCCGTTTCGCGCTAAAATGCCGAATGTCTGACCCCATGTCGTACGATTCTTCCAACATCAAGGTTCTGAAGGGCCTCGAGGCCGTCCGCAAGCGCCCCGGCATGTATATCGGGGACACCGACGACGGCACCGGCCTGCACCGGATGATCTTCGAGGTCGTGGACAATTCGGTGGACGAGGCGCTCGCCGGCTACTGCAACAACATCGAGGTGCTGATTGATGAGCAGGGCGCGGCCACCATCAGCGACGATGGTCGCGGCATCCCGGTGGACATCCACCCCGAAGAGGGCCGCTCGGCGGCGGAAGTCATCATGACAACGCTGCACGCCGGCGGCAAGTTCGACGAAAACTCCTACAAGGTCTCGGGCGGCCTGCACGGCGTCGGCGTGTCGGTCGTCAACGCGCTGTCCGAACACCTGGAACTGACGGTCTGGCGCAACGGCAAGATTTACGAGCAGGTCTATTCCATGGGCGACCCGCAGCACCCGGTCCAGGAGCGCGCCGGCGTCAACGGCAAGACCGGAACCGCGGTGCGTTTCATCCCGAGCAAGCAAGTGTTCGGCGCCACCGAGTTTCACTACGAAACGCTGACAACCCGCCTGCGCGAACTCGCCTTCCTGAACTCCGGCGTCTCGATTCACCTGAAGGACCACCGCTGCGGCAAGGAAGACCGCTTCTGCTACGAGGGCGGCGTCGAGGCCTTCGTCGCCTACCTCGACAGAAGCCGCACGATGCTGCACCCGACGGTCTTTCACTTCACAACCGAACAAGACGGCATCGGCGTCGAGGTCGCGATGCAGTGGAACGACAGTTATGTTGACAACATCCACTGCTACACCAACAACATTCCGCAGCGCGACGGCGGCACCCACCTGTCGGGTTTCCGCGCCGCGCTGACGCGCACGCTGAACCAGTACCTCGACAAGGAAGGCATCGCCGGCAAGGAGAAAATCTCGATGGCCGGCGAAGACGCGCGCGAGGGCCTGACCGCCGTGGTGTCGGTGAAACTCGCCGACCCCAAGTTCTCGTCGCAGACAAAAGAGAAACTCGTCTCGTCGGAAGTACGCAGCGTCGTTGAATCATTGCTGTCGCAGCGCCTGCATGATTTCCTGCTCGAGAAACCGGCGGAAGCGAAGGCCATTGTCGGCAAGATCATCGAGGCGGCGCGCGCGCGCGAGGCGGCGCGCAAGGCGCGCGAAATCACCCGCCGCAAGGGCCTGCTCGACATTGCCGGCCTGCCCGGCAAACTCGCCGACTGCCAGGAAAAAGACCCGGCCAAATGCGAACTGTTTCTGGTTGAGGGCGACTCCGCCGGCGGCTCCGCCAAGCAGGCGCGCGACCGCAGAACGCAGGCCGTGCTGCCGCTGAAAGGCAAGATACTGAATGTCGAAAGGGCGCGCCTTGACAAGATGCTGTCGTCGGTCGAGATCGGCACGCTGATTACCGCGCTCGGCTGCGGCATCAAGGACGAGTACGACCCGCAGAAACTGCGCTACCACCGCATCATCATCATGACCGACGCCGATGTGGACGGCTCGCACATCCGCACGCTGCTGCTGACTTTCTTCTTCCGCCACATGCGCGACATCGTGGACAACGGCAACCTCTACATCGGCCTGCCGCCGCTCTACAAAATCCGCAAGGGCAAGAGCATCAAGTATCTGAAAGACGACGACGAACTCGACTTCGACCTGTGGGAGATGGCGATGGACGGCGCCGAAATCAGCGACGGCAACGGCAAATGCCTGCTTGAAAACAAGGCCCTGGCCGGCCTCGTGCAGGAATACCTGACGGCGCGCAAGCGCTTGCAGCGTCTGGCGCGGCGCCACGACGAGGATGTGCTGAAACAAATGCTGTTCACCAAGCCGCTGCCCGATGGCGGCGAGCAAGATGCCGCGGCGCTGCGCCAATGGCTTGACCAACTGCAACGCGGCCTGAACGAGGCGCAGCCTGCGGGCGCCGCCTGGACGCTGGAAATGCAGCCCGGCGACGACTTCTGCCTGCTGATCAAAAAGAATGTGCACGGCCACGAGAGAACCGACACCATCCACAAGGAATTCTTCCAGTCCGATGATTTCGCCGCCATCCGCAAACTGGCGGCGCGCCTGTGGCAACTGTTTAATGGCGGCGCCTGCGTTGTGCGCGGCGATGCGCGCGAGCAGGCCGAACGCTTTGATGAGGCGGTGGACTGGCTGTTCGCGCAGGCGCAGAAAGGCCTTTCCATCCAGCGCTACAAGGGCCTTGGCGAAATGAACCCGGAGCAACTGTGGGAGACGACGATGGACCCCGCCACCCGCCGCCTGATGCAGGTGCAGATACCCGACGGCGCCGACCCCGACGGCATTTTCTCGACGCTGATGGGCGGCGAAGTCGAGCCGCGGCGGGAGTTTATCGAGCAAAACGCACTCGCGGTCAGCAACCTCGACATCTGATTCGGCGGCCCCGCGGTGAAAATCGCCTCGTGGAACGTCAACTCGCTGCGCGCCCGCCTGGCGCATGTTCTCGACTGGCTCCGCGCCGTGCCGGTGGATGCGCTGGCGCTGCAGGAAACCAAGGTTCAGGACGACGACTTCCCGTTGGCCGAGATTGAGGCGGCGGGCTACCGCGCCGTTTTCTCCGGGCAGAAATCCTACAACGGCGTCGCCTTTCTGTACCGCGGCGACGCCCGCGACATCACCGCTGACATCGCGCTGCCCGGCCCGCCGGAAAAGCGCGCGCTTGCGATGACGCTCGGCGGCGTGCGCGTGCTGAACCTGTATGTGGTCAACGGGCGCGAAGTCGGTTCGGACAAATACGCGCACAAACTGGAGTGGCTGGCCGCCGTGCGCGCCTTTGTCGAGGCCGAACTGGCGGCAAACCCCGACTGCGTCGTCCTCGGCGACTTCAACATCACGCCGGGCGACCGCGATGTGCACGACCCGGAGAAATGGCGCGGGCGCATCCTGTGCAGCGAACCGGAGCGCGAGGCGCTGGCCGCGCTGATGAACTTGGGCCTGGTGGACACTTTCCGCCTGTTCGACCACCCCGACGACGCGGCGTTTTCCTGGTGGGACTACCGCGGCGGCGATTTCGAGCGCAACCGCGGCCTGCGGATAGACCTGCTGCTGGCCGGCGCCCGCCTCGCCGAACGCTGCCTGTCATGCACCGTGGACAAAACACCGCGCGGCTGGGAACGCCCCTCCGACCACGCCCCGGTGGTGGCCGAATTCGCCTGACCACCCCCCGCAACCAGTTGACCACCGCACGGATGGCCCGTATCCTTTACGCTCCCATCCACAAGGAAACTACACAAATGGAATTTACAAAATTTGAAGAAATACGGCTCACAAATCATCCTGACCTGGATGAAAAGTGGGTGCAGGCTCGCATAGCGGAAGATCCCGCGATTCTCGGTTTGGGCGAGGATGTGATTCTCCGGGACAAGGAGAGGGCCCAGCCGAGAGCCGGTGTTCTCGATCTTCTGTTGCAAGATGGCGATTGGCGCTATGAAGTGGAAGTTCAACTTGGCGCCACCGACCCCAGCCACATCATCCGAACCATCGAGTATTGGGACATAGAAAGACGACGCTATCCTCAATATGAACATACCGCCGTCATCATCGCCGAAGACATTACAAGCCGGTTTCTGAATGTCATCGGCTTGTTTAACGGCGCGATTCCAATCGTCGCAATTCAAATGAGAGCCCTCAAGAATCAGGACAAAGTCGGCCTGATATTCACAACAGTTATGAATCAAATGTCGCTTGGTTTTGAGGAAGAAGATGAAGAAACCTACGAACCGGTAGATAGAGAGTATTGGGAAAACAGGGGAAGCAAAGAAACCGTCGCGATGGCGGATGAAATTCTAAACTTGGTAAAAGAGTTTGATGGGTCGTTGGAATTGAATTACAACAAAGGGTCAATCGGTATGGTGAAAAATGGCCGTTCCAACAGATTCATTGTCTTTATACCCAGGAAAAAACACACTTGGCTTCTTTTAAGGTTAGAGCGTTCCAAGGAAATAACAGACAAGTTGGAAAGCACTGGTTTAGACGTAAGCTACAAATGGCGACGGTACCGGCTCCGCCTCAGGCCGGGAGAAATTGAGGAAAATACAGATACCATTACTGATTTGGTCAGAGAAGCATATAACGCCGCAAGCGGCGGATAAACGCTCAACCAATTAATAAAGGAGAAAGCAAATGAGAGAAATCATGGTGGTCAACGCCAAAGGCGGTTCCGGCAAGACGACCATCGCCACCAATCTGGCGAGTTACTACGCCAACCGTCAGATGGATGTCGTTTTGTGCGACCTCGACCCCCAGGGCAGCAGCATTGAATGGCTTAAGCGCCGGTCGTCGGCGAAGCCGCCCATCAAGGGCTACGACGCCGTCAGAAAGCGCGGCGCGTCGCGGCGCAGCGCCGACATCTGCATTATGGACACGCCGGCGGCGCAGCACGGCGCGGCGCTGAACAACCTGGTGCGCCGCGCGCAGACGCTGATTGTGCCGGTGCTGCCGTCGCCGATGGACATGCGCGCGGCGGCTGACTTCCTGAAAGAACTCAAGGCGACGCCGACGGTGCACGGCAAGCGCGCGAAAATCGCGCTGGTCGGCTGCCGCGTGCGCGACTACACCAACATCTTCTGGGACCTTGATGAATTTCTGCGCGCCCAGCGCATCGCTTTTCCGACCTCGCTGCGCGACAGCATGAACTACATCCGCGCGGCGGACAAGGGCCTCGGCGTGTTCGACATGTCGCGCTACGCAACCGCCACGGACCGCGAGGAATGGACACCGCTGCTGCGGTGGCTGGGCAGCCAGCGCAGCATGCCGTAAACACTCGGCCATGTTCTTCGCCCGGGTAGCAAAGGCATCTTGCTGTAGCGTGAGCTGGCAGCATGCCCTGAACACCGGCGCGATGTTCTTCGCCAGCGGTCGCAGCATCAGCGGCATCGCGCCCGCCGCCCGCCTGCCGTAAACGCCGGCCATGTCCTTCGCCCACCGGCTGCTGCACTGGTACGACGACAACGGGCGCGCCGACTTGCCGTGGAAGCGCAATGTTTCCGCCTACCGCGTCTGGGTGTCCGAGATTATGTTGCAGCAAACCCGCGTGCAGACGGCGATACCGTATTACCGGCGCTTTATCCGGCGTTTTCCCGGCGTTCGCAAACTGGCGCAGGCGCCGCTTGACGATGTGATGTCGCACTGGTCGGGGCTTGGCTATTACTCGCGCGCGCGCAACCTGCATGCCGCCGCGCGCATCATCTGCGAGCAGTTCGGCGGGCGCGTGCCGCGGCGTTTTGAGCACCTGGTGAAACTGCCCGGCGTCGGGCGCTCGACCGCCGCGGCGATACTGGCGCTGGCCTGCGGCGAACACCACGCGATACTGGACGGCAATGTCAAGCGCATTCTGGCAAGGCACGACGACATCGCCGGCTGGCCGGGCAGGGCCGCGGTTGGGCGGCGGCTGTGGCGCGCCGCCGAGAAACGCCTGCCGCGCGAGCGCATCGCCGACTACACGCAGGCGATGATGGATTTGGGCGCGCTCGTCTGCACCAGAAACAACCCGGACTGCGGGGCCTGCCCCGTTGCCGGAGACTGCCGCGCGCTGGCCGCCGGGCGCGTCGCGCGGCGCCCGGCGCCGAGGCCCGGTAGCGTGCGCCGGCAGCGGCGCATCATCGCGCTGATGGCGCTGCACCGGGGCCGCCTGCTGCTGGAACGCCGCCCGCCGAAGGGCATCTGGGGGCGTTTGATGAGTTTCCCGGAAGCCCCCGACAAGCAGCGCGCGCGGGCGTGGTATGAACACCATCTCGGCCAACCCGACGCCGCCTGCTACTGGCCCGCCGTGCACCACGACCTGACGCATCTGCGCCTGGTCATCGTGCCGCTGAAACTGGAATACAAGTCGCTCAACGGCGCCGTCGCGGACGACATCGCGGACGACGACCGCCTGGTTTGGTGTACACTATCGGCGGCATCCGGCGCCGCCGCCGCGCCAATCAAACGCTTAATCGGAAAACTTGAGGAACAAACCAATGGCACGGATGGTTCAGTGCGCGAAACTGGGTGAGGAGGCCGAGGGGCTGGACTATGTTCCGTACCCCGGCGAACTCGGCCAGCGGATTTACGACCAGATCAGCAAGCAGGCATGGCAGGAGTGGGTTAACCACCAGACGATGTTGATTAACGAATACCGCCTGACGCCGGTGGACCCGAAGGCGCGCAAATTCCTCGAGGAGCAAATGGAGAAATTCCTGTTCGAGGGCGGCGCCGAAAAACCGGCGGACTATGTCGCGCCGGAATAACAGCCCCCGGTTGGCCAGATAGCTCAGTCGGTAGAGCAGCGGACTGAAAATCCGCGTGTCGGTGGTTCGATTCCACCTCTGGCCACCAATTCAGGCGGGTGTTTGGCCTGCCGCATTTCTCCGGCAAATTTCCCCGCCAAATTGTCCCCGCAAGGGCCGGCCTGTTTTGTATAATGGCGCTCATCTCCTGTCGTGAATCCCGAAATGAGCGATACCCCCAAGACCGCCGCAAGCAAAGTCTCCGAGGAAAACTTCTCGAAACTTAAAGAGAAACTGCGCGAGTTGTTTCAACTCGACCGCGGCGACCTTGATTTTGGTTTGTACCGCATCATGGCGCACAAGAGCGCCGAGGTGGGTGATTTTCTGGATAATGATTTGTTGCCGCAGGTATCCGAAGCACTGGGAGAAATCGCGCAATCGGATGAATCGGTGTTGCAGGCCGAGTTGGATAAACTTGAAAAAGGGCTGAAGGAAGCGGGCGTCAGCCCTGACGCCTCGCCGAAAGTGCGGGAGATTCACAAGCAATTGAAAGCGGTCAAAGACGACCAGCAGACAGAAGCCGACACCTACAACCACCTTTACAACTTCTTTTCCCGCTACTATGACGAAGGTGACTTCATGTCGCTGCGCCGTTACAAGGGCGCGGGCAAGGAAGCCTACTCAATCCCGTACAACGGCGAGGAAGTAAAACTCCATTGGGCAAACGCCGACCAGTATTACATCAAGACAACGGAGAATTACTGCTCCTACATTTTCATTCCCGGCGATGACAAACTCCGCGTGCGGTTTGAGACTGCGAAAGCCGACAATGAAAAAGACAACATCAAGGAAGCGAACGGCAAACAGCGTTTCTTTGTTTTGTCGAAAGACTTCATCGCCGAAGAAAAGAATCAGTTGATTGTCCGCTTTGAGCACCGCCCGTTGACGGAAGGAGAGAAAAAGAAACATCCTCAAAACGGCATCAGGCGGCAGGCGTCCATCAACAAGGAAGCCGGGCAGCGGATACTCGGCAAACTCGGCAAAACCAAAGGCGACTGGCAGCGCCTGCTTTCCGCCCCTTGCCCCACCGAAGCGGATCCGGAGCGCACCCTGCTGGACAAACACATCGCCGTTTATACGGCGAAGAACAGTTTTGACTATTTCATCCACAAGGACCTGGGCGGCTTTCTGCGCCGCGAACTGGACACCTATATCAAGAGCGAGGTCATCTCCGTTGACAATCTGGAACTGACCGATGACCCGACCGTTTTCATCCGCGGCCTTGCCCAGGTGAAGGCAATCAGGGCTGTCGGCCACAAAATCATAGACTTTCTGGCGCAACTGGAAAACTTTCAGAAGCAACTCTGGCTGAAAAAGAAGTTTGTGCTGGAAACGCAGTATTGCGTAACGCTCGACAAGGTGCCGGCGGCGCTCTATCCGGCCATTGCCAAAAACAAGGCCCAGCAAGATGAATGGGTCAAACTTTTCGCCATTGACGAACTGGATGGTGCTGATGGCGCGACCGCGTATAGCAAAGTGTTGAAACCCGAATTCCTGAAAGAGAATCCGTATCTGGTGCTGGACACAAGGCACTTTGACAAGAAGTTCACGGACGGACTGCTTGTTGCTTTGTCGGAAGCGGGGTCGGTTGACGAGCAGATGGACGGGTTGCTTGTTCACGGGGAGAATTTTCAGGGTTTGAATTTGCTGCAAGAGAGGTACCGGGGACAGATTAACTGTGTTTATATTGATCCTCCATACAATGCAAAGTCATCACAAATTCTGTACAAGAATGATTATAAACATTCTAGCTGGCTTTCTCTGATGGAGAACAGGCTGTCCATTGGCAAAGGTCTCATGTCACCGGATGGCGTTACAGTTATTGCGATAGATGAGGTAGAGCAGGAAAGACTGGGGAAACTAATCCCGGAAGTTTTTCCAAACTACTCCAAAACCTGCATAACTGTTGTGCATAATCCTACCGGACAGCAAGGCACCAACTTCTCACATACAAATGAATTTGCATATTTTATCTATCCTGATAAGAGCAGGATGATTGGTCTTGAGGATAGAACAGAAAGCCCTGATATTAGACCTCTCAGAGATGTTTCTACTGGTTCTCATCTCCGGACTGATGCGGCTAGTTGCTTTTATCCTATTTATGTGAAAAAGGGAAAGATTCAGGGATTTGGTCCTGTTTGTGATGAAGAATTTCACCCAGATTCAAAGAACATTATCAGAGATGATGGGGTGATAGAGGTTTATCCTATTGATTCATCGGGAGTGGAAAGGAAATGGGTTTTTTCCAGAGAAACTGTTGAGAATATCGCCGGTGAACTTTCCGTGAAATATGATAAAAAGACCAAGCAAAGCGACATCATACGAACCAAATCTCATTTTACTTACAATACTGTCTGGACAGGGTCACAATACTCGGCCAACTCGCATGGCAGCGTGATTCTTAACGGAATGATTCCCGCCAATGACTTTGACTATCCCAAGTCCATCAACACAGTAAGAAATAGTGTAGATGCATCCTTGAAAAATAAACCATCAGGTGCTGTTCTTGACTATTTTGCTGGCTCCGGCACCACCGGACATGCGGTGATTAATCTTAACCGCAAGGATAATGGAAATCGTAAATATGTCCTTGTTGAAATTGGGCACCATTTTGAAGATGTTATGTTGCCGCGCATGAAAAAGGTTGCCTATTCCGACGAATGGAAAGACGGCAAACCGGGAGACAGAAATGGAATCAGCCAGTTATTCAAGTATGTCCGCCTTGAATCATACGAAGACACGCTTGACAGTTTGGCGGTCAAATCCCGAAAGGATTTGCTCACAGGAGAAGACAAAGGAATTGTCGAAGATTACCAACTCCGCTATGCGCTCGGTGAGGAAACAGCCGACAGCGCCTCGCTGGTGGGGCAGGATTTCATAGACCCGTTCAACTACACCCTGTCCGTGGTGCGCGATGGCGTGCGCCGCAATGTGAAAGCCGACCTCGCCGAAACTTTCAACTTCCTGCTCGGTTTGCGTCTCACCAGCCGCCGGCAAATGGACGGCGTTCTGGCCATCACCGGCACAACCCGGAAGGGCGAAAACTGCCTTACTCTCTGGCGCAATCTGAACAAAATGGACGCCTCCCAACTCAACAAATGGTTCACCAAGCACCGCAAAACTTTTGGCCATAGCCTGAACCTAATTTATGTCAATGGTGACCACACCTTGAATGCTCTCAGAAAGTCAAACGACAAATGGGAGGCTATTACTACTGAGCCGATGTTTCGGCAATTGATGTTTGGAGGAATTGTATGAACAAAGACACTATCATCAGTTTTGTGACTTTTTTGATAATCGTGGCAATTGTGGGGTCGCTTTTTTGGTTTTTTAGCAGCGTCCCACACGAAATATTGGTAGGTATATTTGTTGGGTTGGTACCATCTGGGATTCTATGGCATCTGCAAATAAGGAAAGAAAAAAGAGAACATCGGAACTGGTTATTGCGCAATAAAGAGGCTTACCTTACTGAGCTTGTTGATATCCTTATTTCTTCGCTGCATGATGAAAAGGGCAGTGAGGAGGAAAAAGTCTTGAAGATACGGAATAAATTAAAGCATTTTTTGCCAGCGTTGCTTGTCTGGGGAACGCCGCCTATGCTTCGTGCCTGGAATGACTTGCAAAATTCCCGCGCCAAAGGAGGAGAGTCTGAAGAGGATTTCATCAAAGGTGGTGAGCGATTTTTTAGAACAATCCGCAAAGAATTGGGGCATGACGACTCTGCATTAAAGCCTGGTGAACTTTGGGCCACATTGATTAGGTCAGAGGAGAAACAAAAAGTCCTGGATGCTTGCAAAGACGAGGTTTATGAATGAAAATCATGGAAAATGACTAAAAGCAGAGACAGCTGAAAGATAATGCCTACTCTTGAACAAAGAATGGTGTTGCACGGCTTCATGTGCGGCCAGTTTGGTTACGGCAGCTTGCGCGATATGCTGAAGCGGCTGGATGGGCTGCCAAAAGGATTTATGGAGAACGGAACAAGCCGTTTTTCGCAAGCGATTTCCACATACATAGACCCCTATACAAAAGGAGCAACCAAAGATGACCTTGCCCGCTATGACGAAAACATCGGCGTTCTCAGCAATGCGCTGGGAATGACCGAAGACAACGGCAGAACATGGAAGCCGTTTCAGTACCTTGCCCTGCTTTTTACCGAGCGCTACCTTGATTTGTACTTTCAGGATCAGGAGACTCTGATTGAGGCATTAAACAAGTGGAAAGAGGACAATCGCCTGTCCGATATGCCCGACTACACAACTGACGATATTCACACTCTCGCCTTCCAGAGCGCGACCGGTTCGGGGAAGACGCTTCTTCTGCACGCCAACATTCTGCAATATCAGCACTACCTGAAAGAATATAAACTGCAACACAAACTCAACAGAATCATATTGGTAACGCCGGACGAGGGGCTTTCCCGCCAGCACCTGCGCGAACTGGAATCGAGCGGGATGCCGGCGCGCTTGTTTTCGGACGATGAACCAATGTTTTCGCATGGCGGCACGGTGGTGGACATCATTGACCTGCACAAACTGGATGAAAAGAAAGGCATCAAGCGGGTGGCGCTGGAATCGTTTGAGGAAAACAACCTGGTTCTGGTGGACGAGGGGCACTTGGGAACCGGCGGCAAGGTGTGGAGAAAACGCCGCAAACAACTGGCCCAAAACGGCTTCACTTTTGAATACTCGGCAACCTTCAATCAGGCGGTGGCCGGCAGCGGGGAAGGCATCAGGGAATTGCGCGATGAATACGGCAAGCAAATCCTGTTTGACTATTCATACAAGTTTTTCTATGCCGATGGCTACGGCAAAGATTACAAAATCTCCAACTTGCAACAAAGCGATGACGGTGAGGCCAACAATCGCTACTTGCTGGCCTGCCTTTTGAGTTTCTACCAGCAGTGCTACCTCTATGAAGACAAGGGCGGGGAGTGGCGGGATTTCAATATCGCCCGACCTCTCTGGGTTTTTCTCGGCAAAACTGTTACCGGCGGCAAGAGTGCCGGCAAAGAGGCAACTGAAACCGATGTCGTCCGGATTATCCGGTTTCTGGCTTGGGTGCTGCGCGACCGGAAAGCGGTTGTCAAAATCATCGGGGAACTGATTAGCGGCAATACGGGACTCATAGATGAAAAAGGCGTGGACATTTTCAGCAAGTCTTTCCCGTGCATCACCGGCACGGCGCAGGAGATTTATGACGACTTGTGTTCGACCGTCTTCCTCGGCAAGGGCCAGCTGCATGTATCCCATCTCACCGGCGCCGATGAACTGCAACTGGCCGCAGGCGATGCCCAGTCGTTCGGCGTTATCAATGTGGGTGACGCCGCCGGACTTTACACGCGGCTTGAGGCCATTGAAAAGCCGCGCCCCTTTGCGCTGGACAAAAACGCATTCGCCAAGCCGCTTTTTGCCGATGTGGACAGTAACAACTCGCCGGTCAACATTATTATCGGCGCCCGCAAATTCGCCGCCGGGTGGAATTCATGGCGTGTCAGCACGATGGGGCTGATGCATGTCGGCACCGGCGAAGGGCCGCAGATAATCCAGATGTTTGGCCGCGGGGTGCGCCTCAAGGGGCACGAAATGTCGCTCAAGCGGCATACCGCGCTTGAAGGTGTAACTCCACCGCCGGACAGCGACCAACTCAAACTGCTTGAAACGCTCAATATCTTTGGCCTCAAGGCCAACTATATGGATAAGTTCAAGGAGTATCTTGCAAAAGAAGGCGTCAAGGTTGACCGGGTAACTTTTTCACTGCCGACAACGAGGCAGTTCAGAGATGCGAAGAGCCTGAAAGTCATCAAAAAGCGGGATGACGCGGGAGAATTTCAATACTCCAAAGAGCGTTTTGATTTGCCGCCAGAATATAAGGGGCGCGACGCCATCACGCTTGATATCCGCAAACATCTGGAGATTCTTGAATCGGACGGAACGCAAGCAGCCGGTGAAACAGCCGGCGGGAAAGACGACCAACTTAAACTTGAGAGAAAACATTTGGCGCTGATAAACAAGAGGTCTGTCTATCACAAGGTGCTGGAGCGCAAACGCCGGTTTTCCTGGCACAACATGACCATCTCGCAGGAAACAGTCGATGAACTGCTTGAAAGCGGGAACAGTGAGTGGTACACGCTTTACATTCCGCCTGAAAAACTTGAGGGTTCAGGATACGGCAGAGTGCGCGAGTGGGAAGACCTTGCAACGGACTTGATTTGTGAGTACGCAAACCGCTACTGGCGCAAGGAGCGGAACAAATGGGAGCACGAGCACATGGAAGTTGCAGCGCTGGATGAAGAAAAACTGGTCAAGGAATACGAACTGTCCGTTGATGCCAGGGAAAAGGACTTGATACACGACATTGAGCAGTTGGTGGAGGCGGTAAAAAGGGACAACTACCGGGAAGATTTTGAGTCAGGCGGTGTAACGCTTCTTGCCCCGAGTTTTCACGCTTACAGGCCCTTGCTTCACGCCCCTTTGCGGGAATCCGTCAAAATCAGCCCGGTTGCCCTGAACGATGGAGAGGCCAACTTTGTCAGATACCTGAAAACCGTCATAGAAAACCGGGACGATGAGTTTCTGCAAGACAAGGAGATATATCTGATGCGCAATCTGAGCGGAGGAGAAGGCATTTCCTTCTTTGATGATTATTCGTTCTATCCCGATTTCATTCTCTGGGTTAAAGATTCAGAAAGGCAGGATATTTTGTTCATAGACCCGAAAGGGCTTGTGCACTCCGGCAGAAGGGTGAAGTCCAAGATAAGGCTGCATGAACGCATCAAGAAAACCGAGGAAAAGGTTAAAGAGAAAAACCCTGAACTGTTTCTGCACTCCTATATCTGGTCCGTAACACCATTCAGACAGATTGAAACCGGGAATATATCAGGGGATATTCCGTCAACCCGTGAGAAATGCCGGCAAAAGGGCATATTCTTTGCCGACAGACAGGCGCCGGAACTCGAAAGCCTCCTCAAAGACGCCCTCACACCCCCGGCATAACCCCGCCCCTACTCCCCCTCCACATACCGCCGCCAGTCCGGCGCCGCCGGCGCTCCAATCAAACGCTTAATCGGAAAACCCGGCCAGCGGATTTACGGGCAAATCAGCACGCGGGCCTGGCAGGAGCGGGTCGGCCATTAGATGGCAGCGCCGCCTGTTTGATATCTCTTTGCTCCGCCCGTATTCCGGATTTTGCATGTCTTTTCTCCGGTTGTTTTGCGTCCACCAAGCCGCCCAGTCGCTTTTCCATCACCCGAATTGCCTCGGGATTTTCGTCAATCATGACAAACTGCCGCCCATTCCTCGCCGCCGCCTCGCCGGTTGTGCCGCTGCCGGCGAAGAAGTCCAGCACGGTGTCGCCGGGGTTGGAATGGACGCGCACGATGCGCTCCAAAATCGCCAGCGGTTTCTGCGTCGGGTAGCCGGTTTTTTCCCGGCCGTTGGTCGGCACGATGGTTTGCCACCAGGTGTCGGTCGGGGTTTTGCCGCGCGCGGCCTTGGCCGCGCCGGCCAGTCCCGGCGCCATATACGGAATGCGGTCGATGGCATCGTAGTTAAAGATGCAGTCGTCGGGGTTTTTGGCGAACCAATAGATGTTGTCGTGCTTGGCCGACCATCGACTCTTCGAGCGCGCGCCGAAGTCGTAGGCCCAGATGATTTCGT
The DNA here is from genome assembly GCA_028817225.1 of Gammaproteobacteria bacterium. NCBI lineage: Bacteria > Pseudomonadati > Pseudomonadota > Gammaproteobacteria > Gammaproteobacteria bacterium. The sequence goes on from JAPPQC010000019.1 coordinate 50,392, forward strand.
TGATGCAGTGCCGCGCGCCGCCGAAAATCTCTTCCAGCAGCAAACGGCACCTTGCCGCCTCGCGCCAGTCAATGTGGAAAAACAGACTGCCGTTGGCGGTTAAAACTCGATGCGCCTCCATCAGGCGCGGGCGCAGGAAGCCGAGGTAGTCGGAAAACGAATCGGCATAGCCGGAGTCGCCGACCACCTCGGTTGCATACCGCCGCCCGCCAAAACCCACCCGGTCGCCTTGCGCCGCATCCGCCACCGCCGTGGTTTTGATGCGCTTGCGCGACTGCATTTTGCCGGTGTTGAACGGCGGGTCAATGTAAATCAATGCCGCCGATTCATCCGCCATCCGCTTCAGAAACGGCAGGTTGTCGCCGTGCAGGATTTGATTGGAGTTCTGTTGCATCGCTGTTTCGCATGCCTTCATTTTTCACGAAGGCCGGGAGCCCGGTGTTTCCGGCACTGTTCCACCCCTTAATCTACTGCTACTCCCCCTCCACATACCGCCGCCAGTCCGGCGCCGCCGGCGCATATGCGACGAAGGACGGATTAATCAGCGACTCTTTCGTGTTGTAGCGCAGCGGCTGGTCGGCGCAGTCGGTCAGGCGGCCACCGGCTTCTTCAAGGATGCACTGGCTTGCGCCGGTGTCCCACTCGCAGGTCGGGCCGACGCGCAGGTAGAGGTCGGCGCTGCCGTCGGCCACCAGGCAGCATTTCAGCGAACTGTCGGCGCGGATCAGTTCGTGTTCGCCCAGTTGCTCAATCAACTTGCGGGTCGGCTGGTTGATGTGCTCGCGGCTGACGGCAATCACCGGTTTCGCGCGCGCGGTGTCGCGCACCCGTATCGCGCGCGGCTCGGCGTCGCCATTTTGCGAAAACGCGCCGTGGTTTTGCGCCGCGTAATACAGCCGGTTTGTCGCCGGCGCGAAGACGACGCCGAGCACCGGCTTGTGGTCTTCAATCAGCGCGATGTTGACCGTGAAGAAGTCGTTCTTGCGGATGAACCCCTTGGTGCCGTCGAGCGGGTCCACCAGCCAGTAGGTGCCCCAACTTGCGCGTTCTTCGGCGGAGCGGTTGGGCGAGTCTTCCTCGGACAGCACCGGGATGGCGGGCGTCAGTTCGCCCAGTTCGGCGGTAATCAGCCGGTCGGCTTTCAGGTCGGCGATGGTGACGGGCGACTTGTCCTGCTTGTATTCAACCCCGAAGTCCTGTTGGTAAATGTCGAGTATCTCGGCCCCGGCATTGCGCGCGGTGCGGCACACGGCGGGCAGCCAGGCGGCGGGCACGCCGGCCATCAGCCGCGTTCCCAGCGCGGGAAACGCTTTTTGCAGTATTTCAGCAGCGACTGGTAGTCCTTGAAGTGAAGGTCAAAGCCTTCCTCCGCCGGCGCGTCGAATTCGCAGTAGTCGTTGGAATGCTCGCGGCAGATTTCCGGGCGCGCCTCGTAGATGCCGCATTTGCCGTCCGGCAGCAGATGCACGCAACTGGTCTCGAACAGCAGGCACCAGCCGTCGGAGTCCTTGTATGCCTGGACATTGCCGTGCGACACCTGCCACAGCAGGTGTTCAAAGTCGTGCTTGCTGCGCGGCGCGTCTATGGACTGCGTAACATAGTGGCAGCATTTGCTGTTGGTGCAGAAGCCGCACTTGTTCTCCGGCGTCAGTTCAACGCCGTCAATGCGGATGGGAATGTCGAGTTTTTTCATTGGTTTTTGTTATCGGCCCTTGTTATTGGTTCTTGTTATTGGTTTGGGGCGGTTGTTTTTTTGATGGCGGCCACCGGCACGACTTTCTCGTCGTGCGGCTCGTCGGCGTAACGCGGGCGCATCGCCGACACCTTGCGCTCCGCCCCTTCGGCTTTCTCGCCGGCCAGTTCGCGCTCGCGCGCCGAAATCAGCGAGAAGCAGTGGCGGATGTCCCGTATCGTGCCTTCCTTCAGCAGGTGTCGCCTGCCGGGCAGCGGCGTCGTGTCCTTGACGACGCCCGCAAGCGTCTTGCGCATCGCAATCAGGATGCGTTGTTCCTTGTTGAGTGTGTTGTCTCTCATGGCCTTTCTGATGGCGTTTCCACGGCTTTGCCCGCCGCGCGGCGGCCATTACATTATAAACGATGGGATATTATATAGGCGAGTTGACAGGGCGATGGTTAGCCGGATTCGATTTCTGCTTTTTTGGCGTTATTTATCACTGCGGATTCAACTCGCAAGTGCAACATACCGGTTTGACTCCGAAGAATAATTGTTCAGTTTGTCCATGATGGCGCGAAGGTCGCATCTGGTCAAGGCGAAAAAAATCCGTTAAGTGTCTTCCGCAAGCTATTTGTTGTAGGTATAGCTTTGCTTGATAAGCTCAAAAACTTCGTCAACTTCTTCTTCTTTTTCAAGCTTCACTTCATAGTCGCCATTGCCCCAATGTTTGATTTCCTTCGGCTTGGTGAGATTGCGGGCAATGCCGTGTGGATCGTCCAGTTGACCACTTGGTACATTGAGATAAATTTTGAGGCCATATTGCTTTATGACAATATCAACAAAATTCGTCGCTAGTTTGTAGGCGATATACTTCGCTTTCGGCTCAACAATAATCGATTCATCAAGAGCAACAATTTTTTCATTGATTTCCTCAAAAATTTTCTTGGCTTTTGGCTTTTCCCCGCGGAAATGGTCTTCAAGCGCATAATGGACTTCTTCCTTAATCGCTTTTTCTTTCTTTCCTTTGTCGAAAACTTTTGACTTTGGGATGTAGGTTTTCTGCTGTGTTTCTGGATCAACCAAAAGGGTATCGTTTTGGTAAATGCGGAATTTCAGAAGCTCAATGTTTATAGGGAGTAAGTCAACGGTGTCCAAATCAAATTTGTTATAGCTCCCAGCAACGCAGATAACGCGAGGGGAATCCCAATCAATTTCAAGATTAACTTTCGCCTTTTGCACTAACATCTCAAAATCTGCTTTATGGTCCAGAAGCCAACGGAGATACGAAAGTCCTTGATTGATAATACTGTGGTTTTGACTTCGCTTGTATTCAATGATTACTGGCGAGCCGCCGTTATCAATTCCGAGCGAGTCAATACGCCCGCCACTCGTTGAGTATTCGCTCGCAAGAAAAGTAATGTCCAAAATCTCGCTGAGGTTTTCCTCAAATATCTTTTGGATGTCTTTTTCTCGCCCGACCTTGATAGGTGGGATTTTCTTTACATTGCCGTTGTTGATTGAGAATAAAGGCATAACTTTATTTAGCGAATTACATGCCCAAATCTGCAAAAGCAGATTCAGGTTTCATTTGGTACTTGACAGGCCGGTTACCGTCCTGTTCCCGAAGGCTAACCTCGTATCACTCCACGCTTGGCTTTCGCCGCATCAATGCAATACCAAGATTTGTATGAGCATTATACCACAACTTCTAGGTTATAGTATATAAGTCCCTTGCACATATTTTCCCTAAACGATGTATGATAAACGGATGCGCGATTCCGAAACCATCGGCCAATTCGTCAGGGACCTGATTAGCGGCCTGCCGCCGCTGGCGGGCGAGATGCGCGAGGAGTTCGAGCGCAACACCCGCGCCGGCCTTGAATCCCTGCTGCAGAAGATGAACCTTGTCAGCCGCGAGGAATACGACATCCAGGTCGCCCTGCTTGAACGCCTGCAACAGCGCGTCGCCGAACTGGAACAACGCCTGAAACAAGCCGAAAGTGACTCACCGGATGCATAGTCTGCTACGTACGCACAAGAGATTGGCTGGCAGCTTAACGCCGTTATTATTAGTGATTGACGCAAGTACACCTGCAAAGAGTGGGGCATTAATTACTACACATGGGACAGTCGAGACCTGCAAAAGGCATAACCCAACTGGGGGTTCATCATGCTCGACGTAAAAAACCCACACTTGAATCAATTTCGTCCACGCATTTGGAGGCTGCAATGAAATATGCAAGAAAACTCATATCTTTAACCGCCATTCTTGGCTTGTTGGGATGCGCTAGTATCCCGTACGGTGGTGGGATATCGGTGCAGAATGTTGATTATCCGTCGATTGGTGTGGTGACCACAGCATTTGTTGGTGACCACTTGGTTGAAAAGGGGGTGATTACCAAACACGGCGCATTAACGGTACTCAGTCCAATCAATGGTTGGGCTTACAACATACCAGCGAGAACATACATGCAAATCGGAGGTGACTCGGAGCGCGATTTTTATTCTGCAATCGGAGTGACAAAAAATCCTATTGTAGATCCTATTTTGGCATTGTGTTTAAGCAAGGAAGCAGATGCAGAATTATGTGTCGCTACCTCATTTTCTAATACTGCTGCTTGCTACGAAGGGCAATGGCGGCGTGACACTGTGACAAGTGAAACCGGAAAAAACTTTCAGCAGACCTTGATTTATAGTGGGAGAATCGGCGACAAGCTAAATATTAGTTATCGCGAATTCAGCGGTGGTATGGCAAGGGATGCTTTTACCAATTCCATCGAATACGATTTATCAGTTTCAAACACGGTTGGCTATAAAGGTGCTCTTCTTGAAGTTATTGAGGCCGATAACAGGAAAATCACATACAAACTACTCAGAAATTTCCGTTAACTCAAGGCGAGAAATCATCTCTAATTGCGCTCAGCCTCCATCGCTATCACCGTCTTTACATTTTGCTTTTTCCTCACAGATAGGCCAAGTTTCTGTGCAAGTGGGAAATCATAAAAAAGTGCTGGATTTCCACTTAACAGACTGCGGGTAGTGACCGTATCCAAGTTATCGTCCCGCTGAGGTAGAACATGCTTAGCACTAAATAAATCAACTTCATCGGCAAAACGCTGGCGGTGTTCACTGGCTTTTAATCTTAACCATCAAACCAGAGAAACCAATGAAAACATAGATGAACTCACCATCCGAATGGTTGCAAGTGATGTCCTGCAACATGGAACTTCCGGGTATTCTGCAGCTATACAGCATTGCTGCGGTTTTTAATGCAGTGATGTTTTTACAGAATTGCACGCAATGTGAACAGAGCCCATTGCGCCGTTCGTCGGCCAAAAACGACCGTTCGTCGGGTTCGGCGCGCCGCCTTGCCCCGTATGCGGACAATCCGTTGCCAGGAGCATTTCATGCATTTGGCTACCGTTCACAGCAGGGCGTGTCGCGGGCTTGAGGCGATTCCGGTCAAGGTCGAGGTGCACATTGCGCCGGGGCTTCCGGTTATGCACATCGTCGGTCTGCCCGAGACCGCCGTGCGCGAAAGCAAGCACCGCGTGCGCGCGGCGCTGTCGCAAAACCGCTTTGAGTTTCCGTGCCGGCGCATCACGGTCAACCTGGCGCCCGCCGACCTGCCGAAAGAAGGCGGGCGCTTTGACCTGCCGATTGCGCTCGGCATCCTCGCGGCCAGCGGCCAGTTGCCGGCGGACGCGATTGACAACTGCGAGTTCATCTCCGAATTAAGTCTGAGCGGCTCGCTGCTGCCGGTGCGCGGCATCATCCCGGCGGTGCTGGCCGCCGCCGGCGCGCGCCGCAACCTCGTCATCCCGGAGGACAACGCCGCCGAGGCCGGGCTGGTCGGCGGGCAGGGCATCTACACCGCCTCGCATCTGCTGGAAGTGTACGGCGGCCTGCTCGGCGAAGTGGAAATGAAGCGGGTGGACCCGCACCAGCCGCCGGCGCCGCCCGCCGCGCCCGACATGCGCGATGTGCGCGGCCAGCGCCAGGCGGTGCGCGCGGTTGAGATTGCCGCCGCCGGGCGCCATCATTGCTTGATGCTCGGCTCCCCCGGCAGCGGCAAGACGATGCTCGCCAACCGCCTGCCGGGCATCCTGCCGCCGATGGGCAAGGACGAGGCGGTCGAGACCGCGGCGGTGATGTCGCTCGGCTCCGAGCCGCCCGACCCCGCGCACTTCTACCGCAGGCCGTTTCGCTCGCCGCACCACAGTTGCACGGCGGTGGCGCTGGTTGGCGGCGGCGCCAGCGAACCGAGGCCGGGCGAGATTTCCAAGGCGCACAACGGCGTGCTGTTCCTTGATGAATTGCTGGAATTCAGCCGCCAGGCGCTTGACGCGCTGCGCGAGCCGATTGAAAGCGGCATGGTTCACATCTCGCGCGCCGGTTACAGCGTCAGTTACCCGTCGCGCTTCCAGTTGATTGCGGCGATGAACCCGTGCCCGGACGGTTCCGACACCGACGAAACGGGCCGCTGCCCGTGCAGCGAGCAAAGGCTGATGCACTACTACCGCCGCCTGTCGGCGCCGATGCTCGACCGCATTGACATCCACATCCGCGTGCCGCGCGTTCGCTGGAGCCATCTGGAGAACGGCGGCGCCAGCGGGCGCGGCGAGTCAAGCGATGTTATCCGCAAGCGCACCGTCGCCGCGCGCAGGCGGCAACTGGAACGCCAGGGCTGTCCCAACGCCTGCCTCGGCAACAAGGAAATCGAAAAGTTCTGCGGCCTGTCAGCCGAAAACCGCGCGCTGCTGACCCGCTCGGCGGAACGTTTGCAGTTGTCGGCCCGCGCCTGCTACCGCGTGCTGAAAGTCGCCCGCACCATCGCCGACCTCGCCGCCACCGACACCATCGCCCGCCCCCACCTGCTGGAAGCCGTCAGCTACCGCTCCCTCGACCAACTGCTGAAATAAGCGCGCGGGCAGGAAGGGTGGGCAGAGACCTTGTCAGGAGGGCGAGGGGCGGCAAATACTCGGCGAAGCCGGCCCGGAAGGAAAAGTGGGAACTGCCTGAGGCCCCCCCATTGCGGCAGAAAAAGACAGGCAAGGCTGGTGCTGTCGATGCACTTGCCAAAGCTTTGTTCGGTGATAAAGCCATGAGAACAGTCAAAACACCGATTGAAGATGTTGTCATCAATCGGCAGCGGTTAGAGCACATCGCAGAGGACAGGGCCGCAGGGCGCGAGCAATATGCAGGCTTTATCCTGCCAACCTTGGAAAACCCGGACGAAGTCTGGCTGGTGTTTTATCCGGAGTACAGGAGTTGCCGAAAACGTTACTTGAAAGTCTTTGCAGGCAAGGACTACAAGTTTATGGCAATCGTATGTGAAAATGCTGGTGGGGGTTTCCTGACAACTTTTTTCAAGACAGGCTGGAGTTATATGGACAAGCAGCGACAGGGCGTTCTGCTTTACAAGAAGAAGATGAAGTGAGAGCGGGCACAGTTCCGACCACAGGGGCAACCCTATCCGGTGGGGCGCGCTGGTCATTGATATTGCCATCCACCAGGCACCCAACCCCGCTCTCGCCAGCATTATAACATGCTTGCTTCCCTACAGCGGAAAAGGCGGCAAGTGGCGGGCAGGGAGGAGTCGAAAACACAGGATTGCGGCTGCGCTCGACGTGTTCACATTCACTGCCCCGCGCGGCTCCTGTGAACGAAGGGGTGGTATCGCGCATGTTGCGGATTGCGGCCACCCGGGATTACACACTCACTGCCCCGCACGGCTCCTGTGACGCCCAACCTGATTATATCAGGCTTTGAATCCCATCGGGTCAGCGGGTCGGTGTGCGGTGTTGTGTCAGCAGCCAGGCGGTTAGCAGTTGCACTTGTGTTTCGTTCAGGCGTTGGCCCTGGGCCGGCATCTGGTTGGTGCGTCCGGCGCGGATGGTGGTGCGTACGGTGGCCGGGTCGCCGCCGTAGAACCAGTGGTCGTTGGTGAGGTCGGGGGCGCCGAGCACCGGGTTGCCTTTGCCGTCGGGGCCGTGGCAGGCGGCGCAGAATTGCTGGTATTTGTTGCGCCCGGCGCTGTTTGCCGCGGCATCGCCGCCCGGCGCGGACAGCGCGGACAGCACGAATTCGGCGACTTCATCCACGCCGGTCTCGCCGAGCAACTCGCCCATCGGCGGCATGACGCCGTGGCGCCCGGCGGTGATGGTCTGACGGATTTGCGCCTCATCGCCGCCCCAGTTCCATTCGCTGTCGGTCAGGTCGGGCGCGATGGCGGTGATGCCGCCGGCGTCCTCGCCGTGGCAGGCGGCGCAGTGATTGCGGAACAGGCGCCCGGCGGTGCGCATGGCGGCGTCGTCGGCGCCGAGTTCGCCGGCGCTCAGGCCGCGCCATCGGGCGCGTGTGCCGGCGTTGGCGTCGGCGTCGGCGTTCAAACTCTGTTCAATCTGCGTCTCTTGCGTCCAGCGCAGCATGCCCGGGTAGTCGCCGAGGCCGGGATACAAAATCAGATAGATGACGGTGAACACCAGCAGCCCGAGCAGCAGCGCAAACCACCACCACGGCGCCGGATGGGCCTCTTCGCGCAGGGTTTCGTCCCACACCACATCATCCGGCCCGCCGCCTTGCTCGCGGCGCGAGAAATAGACGCTGACGGTCAGCCAGCCCAGCGCAATCAGGCTGAGCACAGTCAGGCCGACAATCCAGCCGTGCCAGAAACCGGCGCTGAGTTCAGCCATGGGCGTCACCGTTGTCACCGCCGCCGCCATCGTTGTCAACATCGCCGTCGTCGTCGAGCGGAATGCGCGCGGCGTCGTCCAGGTCGGCGGCGTTGGCGCGCAGGAAGACCCACACCGCCACGACAATCATGCCGGCCATGACCACCAGATCGCCGATGAAAATAAACCAGGTCATCGTGCGGCGCCGTTGGCGTGGCCGAGCGATTGCAGGTAGGCGATGAGCGCGTCCATCTCCGTGGCGTTGATGTCGCCCGCAGTCTTGAGGTCGGCGTCGGTGTAGGGGTGGCCGAGAAGGCGCAGCGCGCGCATGCGCGATTGCAGCGCGTCGGTGTCAACCCGGCGCGCGGCCAGCCATGGATAGGCCGGCATAATCGAGCCCGGCACCACGCGCTGCGGATCCATCAGGTGCGCGCGGTGCCAGTGGTCGCTGAAGCGTCCGCCGACGCGGTGCAGGTCGGGGCCGGTGCGCTTGGAGCCCCACAGGAAAGGTCGTTCATAGACGAACTCTTCGGCGCGCGAGTACGGCCCGTAGCGTTTCACTTCGGCCAGCAGCGGGCGCACCTGCTGCGAGTGGCACAGCATGCACGACTCGCGGATATAAACGCCGCGCCCGGCCAGTTGCAGCGGCGTGTGCAGCACGGCGGTTTCGGTGACGGGCACCGGCTGCATGACAATCGGCAGCACCTGCACCAGGCCGCCGATGGACGCCACCG
>JAPPQC010000020.1 GCA_028817225.1 Gammaproteobacteria bacterium
GAGCCAATGCCGATGGTCGCGCCGATTGAACCGAGGGCGAAGGCAATCAGCCCGGAGATGAACAGGCAGACGGCGGCGGATGGGTTATAATCCGTCGGCTTCACGGCCCGTGTCGGGCGGCGCCGCGAACGAAAATAATAATTGCATTTGATGACTGTCGTTCCATGCGCGTGACATTGCGAATTTTTGCCTTGCTGCTGCTTTGCCTGCCGCTGGCCGCGCCGGCGCCGGCGCAAACCACTCAAACCACTGTCGAGTTTTTCAACGACAGGGGCGGCGCCCGTCTGGGGGAGGACGGTTTGCTGACAGAGGGCGACACCTTCAGGTTCAGCCTTCGTTACCCCCCGTCTCTCAATCATTCCGGTTTCCGGATGGTTTTCCTTGATGAACGCACGGACACTGCGGACTGTCAAGATTTTCAGTACCGGAATCCGCCCGAGCGGGGATCACAGCTTTTTGTCAATCTGTGCGACACTCGAACAGCCATGGAGCCCGTTTTTGAGTTCCTCATTCCCGCAAACAATGGAGCAGCCGAATTCAACAGCGGCGCCCTCTTGAGATTGAGGGATGACAGAGAAGCCGAAGAAGAGCAAACCTTCCTTGTGAACGTGTCGTCCGGTAGCGAACCGCCGGAAGGCCTCAACTTCCGGCCGACCCGCTTTACAATCGTCGCCAGCGACCGCGCGCCGCAGGCGCGCACCCAGGTTGTACAGTCTGTAGCAAACGAAGGGGGTGTGGCCCGATTCGCTATTTCCCTTGGCTCCAGCGACGGTGGCCCGTCGGTTGTGAACTTCGGCTTTGTTGAAAGCGCCAGCAGCGCCGGATTGTCCGATTTCAGTGTTGTTGGGGGAGACGGCGTGTCCTGGAACAGCAACACCGGCATGGGATCCGCCACCATTATTCATCGTGTCGGCGGCTCCAATGCCCAGGTGCGTCTGCAGATTACCGACGACAACATACCCGAGCACAGCGAGACCATCGTCATGCGCCTGACTTCGCACACCGTCGGTGGCGAGGACCGTCCGTTCCCGGCTGGCCGGTTGCAAATGACCATCCCCGAAAGCGACGTTTACACCGCGCACATTGACGCCCCGACATTGCCGGACAGGGAGTTGGAGGAAGGCGAGGAATTCACCTTCCGCATCAATCTGCTCGGTTCTCGCGCATACGGGCCGGATATTCTGGGGCTGGGGATTACGGGCGCGGCGGAATGGGATGCCGTGCGCGTGACGCTGGGGAAAGCCGACGGCACCACCGTCGCAACCGCCCCGATTACGAATGCCGCCACGCTGCGCAGGCAGGACCACTGCGGGGCCGTCTCCTGCCAACTTGCCTTCAGGCTTGTGGACGGCGCGAGGCACGCGGATGTCACGCTGCGCATCACGGATGATGATGTGGACGAGATGGACGAGACCCTCTCCATCCGGCTGGCATTTGTTTCCGGTCTCCACCGTTTCAACGGCAACCTCCGGCACACGGTAGCGGTTGACGAAAACGACCATCCGCTGCCCAATGTGAGGCTGACTTTCCGCGGCGATCAGACCGTGAGCGAAGACGCCGAGGTTGAAATCGGCAGCACAGCCCGTAATGGTGAGGCAGGCACGACCCTGACCTTCACCTGGATGCAAATTGCAGGCCCCGACGTCTCTCTGGCGACAACCCGCACGGTGGGCGAGGGAGGCCCGGACAGATTCCTCAGTTCAATGGCGACTTTCAGGGCCCCGGATGTGCCCGTTCGCAGCACGCTGGAATTCAGCGTCGGCGTGACGGCGCAAAAACACCGCTACACCGATGTTTCCGCGCAAACCATCCTGGTCGTCCATGTGAACGACACCGAGCCGCCGACGGCCGATGCGGGCGCGGATATTGGCCTGCGGCGGGAGAGAACCGCCGTCACGCTGCGCGGCAGCGGCAGCGACCCGGACGGCGACACGGGGCTGACTTACCGCTGGACGCAGACCAGCCCGCCCCCCGACGGGAACGGCCCCACCCCGGAAGTGGTCATCGGCCCTCACGCCAACGCCACCGCCACTGCAACCGCAACCCTGCCTGATTTGCCGGCGGGAACCACGGAAAGCTTCACGCTGGCATTGACCGTCTTCGACAGCAGGGTTGCCGGGCGCCTCAGCCTGACGGGCACGGACGAGGTCGTCATTGCCGCGCACGACGCCACGCCGCCGACCGCTGTCGCCGGCGCCGACCAGGCGGTGAGCACGGCGGGCGTGATGGTTGCGCTGGGCGGCGGCGGCAGTTATGACGCGCGCGGCAGCGGCTTTATCGGCACCGACCGGCTGCGGTATCAGTGGCAGCAGGTGGCAAGCGACGACCCCGCCGCCGCCGCCATCGGCACCGTCGGCCCGATTGCCAACGCCGCCGCCGCCACCGCCACCTTCACGGCGCCGACGGCGGCGGGCCATTATTACCTCCGGCTGACAGTGACAGACACGGTAACGCGGCAATCCAATGCGGATGTGGTTCGGGTAACGGTGCAGGAGGAGATGACGGTATCGGTTGACGGCGATTCAAGTGTGAATGAAGGCGGGCTTGCATCGCTTGTGGTTCGTGTTTCAGGCGGCCCGCCGGTGTCGGACATCACGGTGGGCTATCAGGTAACCACGGCGGCGGAGACGGTATCCGGCCACGCCGGTGTTGCAGATTATGCCGTCGGCGGCGCCGGTGTGACGACCGACACGGTCACCGTTGGCGCGCCGTCCTACCGCGCGACGACGGTGACCTTCGCCGCGAACGACGATGATGATCTGGAGGGCGCGGAATCATTCCGCCTTGTTCTCGGCGCGGTGTCGGGCGGCACCATCGGCGACAGCGGCGTCGGCATAACGAGGGCCGAGGCGAGTTCCTCGGTTGTCGTGGTGATTAACGACACCGACCGCGTGACGCGGCGCATTGCGCGCACCGACGAGGACGGCTTTGCCGAAGGCGGCGCGGGCGGCGCGGCGACGGCGCTGGTGGATTTCATTGTTGAGGGCGCGGAATTGCCGCAGGCGCTTGACCGTCTTGCGCTGGGCTACCGCGTCGGCGGCTGTGTGGACGGCGCATCGGTTCACTGCACGGTTTCGCCGTCCGGCACGAGCGGCGCGGTTGCGATTGTGCCGTCGCCGGGGCGCCTGGCGAGCACCGGCACGGTAACCGTCATGGCGGGCGGCCATGACAACGATGTCAACGAGGCCACCCGCACCATCACGATAACGATGACGGATGATGTGTCCGGCATCACTGCATCCGATTTTGGCGGCATTGCGTCTTCGGGCGCCGTGTCGTGGGAAGTTGATCTGGCGGACGACGACGACATTGTCGTCGGCATTGCACCGCCTGAGACTTCTGCGCGCGGCAGCAGGGCGGTATTTGTTGTCACATTGAGCGGCGCCGCCAGCGGCTCGCGCAGCGTGATAGAGGTTCCGTACAGCATAGGCGGCGAAGTGGAGACGGCGGACTACATGGACATGACGGCGCCGCTCAACAACGGGCGCCTGGTTTTCAATGCGTTTGAGACGACCGGCGCGATAACCCTTCAGTTGACGGGCGATGCGGCGACGACGGACCCGGATGAGACATTGACGGTCGCCCTCGGCGCGCCGGTGGTTGGCGCCGGCGGCGGCCGGGCCGCGTTGAGCGATTTGCCGGAGGTGACGGTCACGGTGTTCAAGGCGCCGCGTGTGTACAGGGTGCGCGCGGACGAGTCGGAGGACGCCGATGCCGCCGCGCCCGGTGTGCAGGTGTCCGAGGGCACGACGGCGACCTTCACGATTGCGCTGGAAGGCGAGGCGCCGACGGCGCCGACGACGGTGACCTGGAGCGGCGGCAGCGATGATTTGTCGGCGTCGGAATACGAGGTTGTCGGTGTCGGCAACGCCACGAGCGGTGTTTTGATGTTCACGCCGGCCAACTGGCAGACGCCGCAAACGGTGGAGGTCATGGTCAACGACGACGGCCTGAACGAGGGTTCGGAGCGTTTGTCGCTGACGCTCAGCGATGTCATGGGCGGCGGCGTCAGCGGCACGGCGATTGCGGTTCCGTCCGCCGAAGTCATCGTGCCGCCGAGCGACGCCATCACCTACCGCGTCGAAGGCGCGGCCGTTACCGAGCCGCAAGGCGATGTGGGCGGCTCGGCAATGGCGACTTTCACCATTTATCTGGACGGCGCGCCGCAAGGCTCGGCGGGCGGAATCACCGTGCCGTTCACGACCGGCGGCAGTGCGTCGCCCGGCGTGGACTACGCCGCGCTGCCGGCGACGGTGTCCATTGCCGCCGGCGCGACCACCGCCGAGGTCGGGGTGCGGGTCATGGCCGACAGACTCAACGAGGGCGCGGAAACCATCACCCTTGCATTGCGGGACGGCGCGCAGGTCGGCGCCGGCGGCGGCGTTGTGATGGCGGCGCCCGGCGCCGGGCGGCTGGGTGCGGTAACCATCGCCGACAACGCCGATGACACAATCCGGGTGAGAATCGCCGCCTTTACGCCCCGCGTCATTGAAGGCGCGACGGCGTTTTTCAGGGTGAGCTTCTTTCAGGCGGTCAGGACGGCGCCGGTGGAAGTGCCGTTTTCGGTTGTCGGCGACGCCGCTGATTATGACATTGTGTCGCCGCCCGGCCTGGACGCCGCCGCGACGACGGGCGTATTGAC